>NZ_JBFUDR010000163.1:0-13650 GCF_056404615.1 Massilia sp. P2_C2
ACGAACCGGTCTCTTCCATGCCTTTCACGTCGAACTTCCAGACGCTCGTAGTCGCGTCGAGATCGGTCGTCCTGAACACGCCGTTACCCACGAACCGGTCTCTTCCATGCCTTTCACGTCGAACTTCCAGACGCTCGTAGTCGCGTCGAGATCGGTCGTCCTGAACACGCCGTTACCCGAGATCACCCATGCGGTCTTCGGATCGAACGGGTCGAACTGGACGTCACCGGCCCAGTGGATCGTCGATTCCTTGACCCAGTCGATACCGTTCGGATCGATCGCCATGCCGCGTTGCATCAGGTCGACCCAGGAGCGACCCGCGTCGTAGGACGTGAAGATATGGTCGCCGTAC
The DNA here is from genome assembly GCF_056404615.1 of Massilia sp. P2_C2. NCBI lineage: Bacteria > Pseudomonadati > Pseudomonadota > Betaproteobacteria > Burkholderiales > Oxalobacteraceae > Massilia > Massilia sp. P2_C2. Next base: position 353 of record NZ_JBFUDR010000163.1, read on the forward strand.
CCGTCCGGGTTCCTGTGCTGCAGGCGGTACATGTTGATCGTCGATGCGATCAGGTGCTTGGGATCGCTCGGGTCGACGCTGATGCCGCCGAACGCATTGGTCATGCCGGCCGGCGTGATGTTGGTCCAGGCACCGCCGACGGTGTTGTATTCCCAGACCTGGCCCGTGGTCATCGGTTCGCTGTCGCTCTGGGCGTGCGGCCCGGCGCCGTTGCCATAAGTCAGGTACAGGCGGCCCTTGGACGTCATGGCCGCGCGTTGCGGCATCAGGCTCGCCGGCGCACCCGCGACCGGGGCAAAGGTCAGGCCCCCGTCCTTGCTCATGTACAGGTTCGGTCCGACCGAACCGTAACGCGACACGCCGACGAAGATGCGCTTGGCCGTCCCGCCACTGACGCTGGTCGGGTCGAGCAGCACGAAGCTGATGCCGTTGCCGTTGGGCGTCGAAGCCATGTTCAGCCCATCCACGTGGGTCCAGGTCTTGCCCGAATCGACGCTCTTGAACAGGCCATTGTCGCGGGTGCCGACGAACAGGACGTTGCTCGAACCCGGGTCGACCTGCATTCGTTCGCCATTCGAGCGGCCCATGCCGTTGCCGTTGGTCTTGAACTGGGCCGTCACGTCGACGACGTCGAAATGCTGGCCGTAATCGGTCGAACGCAAGATCGCAGTCTTGCCATTGCCGAAGTAGCTGGTCCCGGTGAGCATGTACACGGTGCCCGCGTTACGCGGGTCGACGGCGATCGATTCCACGCCCTGCAGCCCGATATCGCTCTCGCTGAGCCAGTCCGTCAGCGGGATCCAGCGCTCGTTATGGCTGTCCCAGCGGTAAGCCCCCCCCACGTCCGTGCGGGCGTAGATCACGCCGCGTTCGGTCTTGCTCGGGACGATACCGCTGACAAACCCACCGCTGCCCATTGTAACGTTGTCCCAGTGATAAGTTTCAGCGTGCGCGCCCAGCGAGAACAGCAGGCCCAGGGTCAAGGCCAATTTTTTCTTCAAATGCATATTCGTCTTCCTCCAGTTTTCACTTCAGGCCGCTGTACGCGCCCTGTGCGGGCGTAGTTCGCCCTTCGTACCGACGATATGCGCCTGCCTGACCGGGCTCTAACATTTATTGCGGGAATTTCCAGCGTGTGCAGATATTGCTATCCGATTCGGCTGGTTGTCGTAGTGGAAGGGAACGAACTGCAGGAGGCTGCTGTCCGGGGCACAGCCTGGGGAACCGCACATGGTGCGAGGACCGGACAATTCGATCTGCCCAGTCCTGACCGCAATGCAGGGAATTGTTATTGAAACATCACGGCCGGCCCCGTGATGGAATGGACGCTACCGTCCTGCCGGATCGTGCCCGGCAGGCGTTTCCGACCGGGCGGCAAGGTTTCTGAACTGCCTGGGGGAGCAGCCGTACTCTTCCTTGAATATCTTGTTGAAATACGAGCTGTTGGCATAGCCGACCGAACGCGCGATTTCCGCGACGGTCGCACCGGCTTTGTTGGTCAACAATCTGGCCGCTTCAGTCAACCTCAGCTTCTTCAGGTAACTGGTGAATGTCATGCCGAGTTCGGTTTTCAGCACGTCATTGATCTTGTTACGGTTCGCGCCGGTACCTGCGGCAACACCATCCAGGTCCAGTCCGGAATCCGCGTAATGGGTCGCGATGTAGCGCAGGATGGCGGCTTTTTCCTCGTCCTCGAACGGTTCAACGGTCAATTGCCGGTATGCCACAAAAGACAGGTCTTTGTTCAGCCGGGAGTCCACCTTCGCAATGAGCGCGCGCGACTGTGCCCGGAAGAACCAGATGCCGAAGGCACACCAACCGATCACCAGCACCGCTGCCAGCGCGACGAGGTAGCGCTCATCGCGGCCATGCAGCACGAGATCGCTGATCTCGACATGGGAATCCGACTCGCGCGGGCTGAACTGGCTCGCGCCGAATTCCAGTTTCGTCACATGGTCCAGCTTGTAGGACCGGCGTGATATGTCGACATGTTCCGCCTCGTACCACCACCCCGGAATGGCGAGACGCGTAAGATCCAGCGAGACCGGCATGCCCTTCTCGTTGCAGGAGAAGTAAGTCATGACGGGCACCGCGGTCTGCTTTACGCCCTGCTTCGTGACACTTGCATCAACCGTGGTAATGATGACCAACAGCGAATTGGCGGGCTGGCATTTGGCAAGGAAAGAAACAGTCGAGTACTTCGACAGATCGATGGAGCCGGGCTCCCCGTCCGCGCCATCGATCAGCAATGCTGCCCACGCCCAGGGATACGGGATTGCCTCCGACACCCTGAAGTCGAAGCTGAGCGATTGTTGCGTGGCGTCCTGGATGCGAACCGTCGACGCGCCTCCGATTGAAACGTCCGTGATGACGGCAACATGCCACTGTGCCGCGCCTTTTTCCGGCGGCATGAGCGACAAGGACGGGTTGCTTTGATAGAAGCAGAAACCCGCAATCAGTGCATCGGCAATGAGAAGGATAACGAACGCGACGAGCGCCGTCCTGTAAAAGTGCTGCATGTCGATCAAAGGAGTCGTTGCGCACATCGCCTTGTGGATGGGCGGTGCGAATCATAACAGCACGGTCGCGTAATGCGTCAGAAATAAAGCGGCGTGAACCGGGGACAGGTTCACGCCGCGCTTTCACTTTCAGGAACAGAGGAATTCAATCCCTGGCGCCGACGGCATTGGTCTTGCGCGTCGCCGACCGTCCCAGATGCCAGTACGACGTCGTGCCGATAATGCCCAGGTTACCGGTCAGAGAAGGCAGGCGCGGACGATAACTCTGGTCGATGTCGTTGAAACCGGCAGTCAACGCATTCGTGCCGGGGRCATCGCGCGTCACATCGCCATTGCAATAGCCGACGTACAGATTCGAGTCGATCTTCTTGTCGCCCAACGCCTTGCTGCTGATGAACATGGGGAACAGCTTGTGTTTGGCATCGTCGTAGTAGCGCGACAGCGCCACGAACGTATTGTGTTCGACCGTCAGCCCCCAGGTGCGCGTCGTCAGGGCCGACTCGACGCCGAACGTCAACGAGGCGCCGTTCGAGTTATTGCCGGAATAATTCTTCACGAAGATCGTATTACGCACGGTCAGCTCACCGCCATCGGGCACGTCGAGCAGGTAGGTCTCGGCCTGCTGGCCCGCCGCGGCGCGCTGCCCGGTAAGATATGAGCCTTCGATGATCGTGCGCTGGGCACGCGACTTCAGCAGGTGTCCATAATAGGAATCATGACTCCAGGAGCCGAGTACCTTGAAGGTGAACGTCGCATCGCTGTTGCTGCCATTGATATAGGCATTGTGCTCGGGACCGCCGCCGCCGCCATTGCTGTCGAGTTCGACATTCTCGAGCAGTAAGGTGCCCGCGGTATTGCCCGTCGAGAAAATGCCGTTGGCGCTGTGCTGTTTGAAACCGGCGATCCGGACCTTGCGCAATGTGACGTCCTGCGCGCCATTGATGTAGACCGCCGCCTTGCCGATGTAGCCACCCGACGGCGAGTCGACGATATCCAGGTTTTCGATGGTGATATTGGTGGCACGCTGCGATATTTTTCCGGCCGAATCGTACCTGCCATCGATGTAGATGAGGCCTTGTCCGTAGGTCGCGTTCGAAGCGCCCTTCGGCGGATTCACGATCACCGGACGCTTGCCATCGACCGTCACGCCGCGAATGGTGATGTTAGTCGGTATCGTGTACTTGCCGGCGCGGTAGTCGTCGTCATTGACGATATTCGGGCCGATGTAGATCTGCATGTCGGCGCCGCTATACACCGCGGGGTAGACAAGGAAGACATCGCCGCTTTTCCATTGCGTGTACGGCGAGCGGCGGAACGGGCCGACGCTCGTATCGGTGCCGTTCTCGCTGTTGGGCCTGGAGCGTGCCGCGTCGCCGCCGAAAGCCGAAAAGGTCGCGATCGCCACGCCGTTCCGCATCTGCACGATCCTGGGCGTGCCCGAGGTCGCCGGCGCGTCCTGCTGGATGATCTTCGAAGGATTCCAGTCCCACTGCGCAGGATAGACGCCGTCCTGGCAATAGTTGGAGGAGTACTGCGTTGCCGGAGAATAGCTTTCTTCCGGCAGGACGGTCGTGGTATCCGCTGTCGAGGGCGGGGCGGGCGCCGGGTCCGTGCTTGCAGGTGGCGTCGGCGATGTGGTGGACGGCGTCGTCGAAGTTGTCGTCGAGGTTGTCGTCGAGGTTGTCGTCGAAGTTGTCGTCGAAGACGGCGACGATGATGACGCAGGATCAGTCGTTGAAGGTGTCGTCGGCACCGTCGTCGACGGTGACGTCGACGCAGTGGTCGGAAGCGGCGTCGAAGACGTCGTCGAAGCAATCGTCGATACCGGCGCTGCCGATCCCCCGCCCCCACCGCAGGCAGACAGTGTGCCCACAATGCCGAGGATCGCGGTCAACAGGAAGGGGCGGCTCAAATTCGGATTCACAATGATCTCGATGCAAAGGTAGAAATACGACAAGAAATTATTTTCTATAAGTAACTGAATTTTACCTCCGGAAACTAATGCCGTGCGGAAAATACCGGCATAAACTTGCGTCAAAACAACGGAATATTGGTAAGCGCGGGCCTCATACCACCAAAGAACTTGACAACGTCGCGGCATGTATTGACGAGTCCGTGCAGATTTGGCAAGAAAAAAGTCCGCACTGCGGCAAGCGAGGTGCGGACCATGGGAGAAAAACGGTTATTGGAAGGTGAACGTCAGGCGCCCCGATATTCGCCTACTGCGAAAATGTGGCGAATTACGTATCAATTAGGCATCGGTGTACCAGTCACGCCACGGTATCGTTGCAACCGCTACCACTGATGAGTCGGCATGTTCTCGATTTCATCCTGACGTTGCGCGAGTGCTGTACTCTGGAGGACCTTTAACATTTCTGCCGGATACGCTGCCCATGCGAGACCAGATGAACATGCCAGACAGCGTTGTCGCGCTCATCGACTACGTCGACGGTGCCGGATGGACCGAGCACGCCGAACTGGTCGTGCAGATCATGATGTCAAGCGTTCATCCGGACATCGAGTCCTCGGTTGCCACGATCGCTTTTCTGCCGTATGGCGTGCGCATGAGCGTCGTGCAGTTCCTGAGCGAGATCCTCATGGGTACCTTCAGCGACGAGCAGCGGCATGCTATTTTTTCATGGGCACAGTGCTGGGCACTGGCGAGCCTGGACCAGTAAACTGGGCTGAACCCGGCCCGTACAATGACGATCCGGAGGCGAGGATAGGATTCAAGCCGGGTCGACGCCAGCCAGCGCGATATACTCCCCACCGATTGGCCGCCCCGCACCATACGAACTGTCCAGTAGATCGCTGCTGGCATCCAGGTTCTGAAGCACGAAACCGGCACTGGACAGAAAATCGGCCAATGTTGTGCGTGCCATACTCGACAGGAAAGGCTCGCCTCGCCATCGCAGCCAGATGTCGATCAGGCGGCTGCGCTGGCGGAATCCGGGGCGTCCATCCACCAGCGGCTCGAACCACGTGAACGCCACCTGGCTGTTCGGTGCGACCGCAGCCATCTGCACGAACAGCGCACGCGCTGCATCGAGTGACATGTACATCAGCAGTCCTTCCGCAACGAACAGGGTGGCAGCATCTGCGCGAAAGTTCGGATGGTCAGCCAGCAGTTGGCCAAGGTCTTGCTGCGTCAGATCTCCTGCGATGAAGTGGATGCCGTTATCATCGGCTGCGGTACGCTTTACCGATTGCGTGGCCGGGTGATCGATCTCGATGCAGCAAAGATCCTGCCGGACCGTTTTCAATTCCATGCACAAGGTGTCGAATCCGGCGCCGAGCACGATCACTTGCGTACAACCGGCGTCAAGCGCGGCACGCGCATGCCGGCGCAGCATCTGCTTGCGCAGGGCAAAGTGCAAACAGATGCCGGGCAGCGTGGCGCGTTCGAGCAGGCCGCAGAGGTGGCGAAACCATGCCATGCGCAGCAAGCCGGCCAGGCGCGGATAGGCGACGCGCAGCAGTTGTTGACCGAAGCGCAGTGCATCGGCAGGCAGCGCGTGTTTCGCCCCCGCCAGTTGTAATCCGCCTGCGACGACCAGCGCGGTCCTGCTGGGCTTATCCGGCTTCATGCCGCCAGGCCCGCGACTGCGCCGGTGAACATTGCAGAATAATGGCGGTACCAGTTGGTTTGGAAGCGCTGTTGCGGATCGAAGCGGCGTTTCGCTTCCAGGAACTGCGAGAAGCGTGGGTAGCAGGCGCTTACCTGGGCCGCGCTCGCGGCTCTCGAGTAAGTCAGGTAAAAGCTGCCATCGCGCGCAATCGCCATGTCGATCAGGCGACGAAAGGCGCGATGTGTCGCATCGATCCCGTCCGTCGTGTGCGGCGTGTGCAGGTTGAAGATGACGCAGGCGTAGTCCTGGCGTGCCCACGGCAGGAAGCTTTCCGTGTCCTGCCCGATCAGGCGAACGGTCCCGTAAATGAGGTCGACGCCATGCTGTCTGAAATCAGTGGCGGCGCCGCGCATGAAACCTGCAAGACGCTCGAGCGGCACATAGATTTCACCGATCACCTCCGAGCCGCAGTGGCCGAGCACACGGTCGATGTCGCAATGGTAGCTGTCCAGATAGGTGCTCTGCTGTAGCCGGTCGCTCCAGTCGTGCTGGCCGTCAGTCGCCAGGTAGTGGCGTGCGTAGTGCTCGAACGCCCTGGTTTTGTCGGTGTGCGCAAGATGCAGCAGATCGCGCCAGTCCTCGTCGGACAACGCCCGCGCCGCAACGTCCGGTGGTGCGGCGTCGTCGACCGGTACGTAGCACGAGAACACGCCACGACGCATGAAGTCGCTGCTTTCCGGGTCGATGGCGAACTGGAAATCGCCGAATACATAGCCTGCTGCGATGCGGTCCGCGAATGCCGCCGCCAGCTCGTCCAGTTCAAGTAGCGTCACATCCCGCCGCATTGTCCGGCGCGGCGCAAGGCGGAGGGTCACGCTGGCGATCACGCCGAACAGCCCATAGCCGCCGATCGCCAGAGAAAACAGTTCACGATTGCAGGTCCGGCTGCAGTGCTGCACGTCGCCGTTCGCATCGACCAGCGTAAAGGCTTCCACATCGCCGATGAACGGGCACATGCGCAGGCCGCGTCCGTGAATATTGGCTGCCAGGCACCCGCCCAGCGACAGCCTGTCCGCGCCTGTCTGCTTCTGGCGAATGCTCCAGCGTCGGCAGTCCGGCGCCGCAGCACTTTCGAGATAGCTGATCAGTTCCGGCCACTCGATGCCGGCTTCGGCCTCGACCAGGCCGGAGACGTCGTCGAAGGCCAGTACCCGGCGCATTTGCCTCATGTCGAGCAGAATGGCATCGGCGGCGAATTGCTGGCCACCCATGGCATGCCGCCCGCCGCAGGTCGCCACTGGCAAGCCTTGCCGTGCCGCGTCCGCAATAACGGCGCGAATATCGGCAAGGCTGCGAGGCTGACAGATTCCTGCAACCCGTGTCACGTTCAGCATGGAGTGGATATCGTTGACGAGCGTGGGGGCGTGAGTCGGGCGCATGGCGTGTTTACGGAGTTGGGAGTGCCGCCATTATTGGCAGGCATGCCCGCCGGCGCCAACGCTGTCGATCACGTCCCGCGTACCGCCACCGAAGGTATTGCCGAATGCGCTGGAGCGCCGCCCGCATCACGCCGATCCCTGCATTTTCTTCATGCGGTAGGACAGCTGCGGCCGCGTGATGCCCAGCATGCGCGCGGCTGCGGAGAGATTACCGTCGGCACGCTTGACCGCGTCGAGGATCAGCCTGTTTTCGAGATTGTCGAGCGACCAGGCACCGCCCGCTTCGCCTTTCATCATGGAGGGCAACAGATCCAGCAGTTCGCCCGCAGCGTGCCCCGCCGGTGCGGCGTCGGTGGACCGGTTCGTCAGCCTGCCGGTCTGCGCCAGCGAAAAATACGAGGTATGCGCCAACTCGCCGCTCGTAAACAGGTGCGGCAGGTCGATCGGACCGTCGTCGCTCGCATAGATCACGCCGCGCTCGACGAGGTTCTGTAATTCGCGGATATTGCCGGGAAAATCGTAGTTCAGCAGTGCGTCGGCCGCGCGCGCGGTGAAGCCGGTCACATGCCGCCCGTGCTTCTGTCCGTAACGGCGCATGAAATAACTCATCAGCAACGGAATATCCTCGCGCCGGTCGCGCAACGGCGGCAGGTGAATCGGAAACACGTTCAGTCGGAAAAACAAGTCTTCGCGGAAGCGTCCCGCGCGGATTTCCTCGCGCAGGTTGACATTGGTCGCCGCGACGACCCGCACGTCGACCTTGACGCTGCGACTGCCCCCGACACGCTCGATTTCGCCTTCCTGCAAGGCACGCAGCAGCTTGCCCTGTGCCACCAGGCTCAGGGTGCCGATCTCGTCGAGGAAGAGCGTGCCGCCGTGCGCGCGTTCGAAGCGTCCCGGCCGCGAGACGGTCGCTCCGGTGAAGGCGCCCCGCTCGACGCCGAACAGCTCCGATTCGATCAAGGTCTCGGGAATCGCCGCGCAATTCACGGCGATGAAGGGCTTGCCCTTGCGCGTGCTGATCTGATGCAGCATATAGGCGAACAACTCCTTGCCGACGCCCGACTCACCCGTGAACAGCACGGTCGCCGCGGTCGGTGCGACGCGCCGCAGCATGTGACAGGCGGCGTTGAACGCAGAGGAGACACCGACCATCTGCTTGTCGCCATCGCCGGCAGCGACGTCGCCCGCTCCGTCCGACGCCGCGACGACGGCCCGCTCGTCGCGCGCATGCCAGCCATAGGCTTGCGTGCTCACGAAAGCCTCGGCGTTCAGGTAACGCAGGTCCTCCTCGATGTTGTCCCATTCCGCTGCCGGCTTGCCGATCAGGCGGCAATGCGGATGCCCCATCGACATGCACTCGACTTCGCGGAAGATCATCAATCCGCCCATCAGCGTACTCACATAACCGATCGCATAACCGGTCTGCATCCAGCAGGCCGGTTCGGTGCCGATGCCGAAATCGGCGATGTGCATCTCGTCCTCGCTGGAATGATGCCAAAGGAATTCGCCGTAATACGTGCCGCGGTCGACGTCGAACTTGAAGTGCACGGGTTCGACCTTGACCGCTCCCTCGAGCGCGTGCATGCGCGCGCCCGCGAGGAACACGGACGCCGGGTCGGCGCCGGGCCAGCGCTCGCGCATCAATTGCGCATCGCGCGCGCCGGCGGCATAACCCACGCGCGTGAGCAGTCCGCGCGCCTTGTCCTGGCCAAGGCYTTCGAGCAGTTCACGGCGCAATGCCCCCAATGACGAGGTATGCAGGAGCTGCATGCGCTGGCCATTGAGCCAGATACGGCCATCGCCGGGAGAAAAGTACAGCGACTGCGTGAGATCGTCCAACGTCGGCGGCGCACCGGCATTGAAATGTTCGCTGTCGCCACGGTTCAGCATCTTGCCGGTGGCGTTCGATACATCCGCGAGGGAGATGTGGTTGCGCTTGCTCATGTCCGGGTCATGATCGTCGTTGCTCAAATCATACATCGCAATTTCTCCACCGAATCATTTCATCAAGAACAGCACGCAGGATTTTTTTACCGCCGTGGCGCCGGTATCGGCCGACGGCGCGGCGCGGTATTGATCAAATCGTTCATCGGGTTTCGCGGAATTCATCATTTCATGCATTCGTGCGATGGCGGCCGCCATGCGGCATCGCACCGTAAATTCCGCGATCGACACCCGTCCCCTACTCTGGCGCAGACCCGATTTCACGGATGCCGCAGCGCACCACACGCTCATCACGGCGACGTGGCACGCAAATTGTTATGAATCATCACAAAACCACTCAACCGATGTACCACGACAAGGAGACCGCACATGGGAGCATCCGAATCCCTGCCCTTCCTGCACGACGCCATCTGGCACGGCAGGATCTTCAACGGCGACTGGACTGCGGCGCAGGGCGGCAGCCGCGCATTCGTCGAACCGGCCACCGGCCGGCCGCTCGGCACCACCGGTATGGCGAACGCGGCAGACGTCGCCGGCGCCGCGCTCGCCGCACGGGCCGCGCAACCAGCCTGGGCCGCCATGGACTACAAGGCGCGCGCCGGGATTTTCCGCAAGGCGGCTGCGCTGCTCGATCTGCACAAAGACGAACTGTGCGGCTGGATCGTCCGCGAGACCGGCAGCATCATGCCGAAGGCGCAGGTGGAATTGCGCGAGGCGACGGCCCATCTGCATGAAGCGGCCGCGATGCTGACCCAGCCGCGCGGTCATCTGCTGGCCAGCGCAGCCGACCAGATGAGCATCGCGCGCCGCGTGCCGCACGGCGTGGTCGGCGTGATCTCGCCATTCAACTTCCCCCTGATCCTGTCGATCCGCTCGGTCGCACCTGCGCTCGCCACCGGCAACGCGGTCGTTCACAAGCCCGATCTGCAGACGCCGATCACGGGCGGCTACATCATCGCCCGCATCTTCGAGGAAGCCGGCCTGCCGAAAGGCGTGCTGCACGTGCTGCCGGGCGGTGCGGAGGCCGGCGAGGCGATCTGCACCGATCCGCATATCGGCATGGTGGCCTTCACCGGCTCGACACAGGTCGGCCGCCGCATCGGCGAACTGGCCGGCAAGCATCTGAAGAAGACCTCGCTCGAGCTCGGCGGCAAGAATTCGCTGATCGTGCTCGACGATGCCGATCCCGACATCGCCGCAGCCAACGTCGCCTGGGGCGCTTACCTGCACCAGGGCCAGATCTGCATGGCTTCGGGCCGCATCCTCGTGCAACGCAAGATCGCGGATGCCGTCATCGAGCGCATTGCAGCGAAGGCGCAGCATCTGCCGGTGGGCGATCCGGCCACCGGCCAGGTCGCTCTCGGCCCGCTGATCAATGGCAGGCAGCTCGAACGCGTGCATGCCATCGTGCAGGACACCCTCGCCGCCGGCGCCGGGCTCGCAGCAGGCGGCAGCTACGACAACCTCTTCTACCAGCCGACGGTGCTGACCGGCGTGCAACCGGGCATGCGCGCATTCGAAGAAGAAATCTTCGGCCCGGTCGCCTCGATCACGGTATTCGACACGGACGACGAAGCCATCGCACTCGCAGCGCAGGCCGACGGCGTGCTCGCGATCGGCGTCATCACGCCGTCGATCGCACGTGCGATGCGCATCATCGACCGGGTACCGGCGGGCCATGCGCACGTCAACGACCAAACCGTGCTGGCCGAAGCGCATGCGCCGTTCGGCGGCGGCGGCACCTCGGGCAACGGCGGCCGCCACGGCGGCCCGGCCGACTGGGATGAATTCACCCAATGGCAGTGGATCACCATCAAGAACGAAGCGCCACGCTATCCGTTCTGAAGGCAACGGTTCATCAATCGATCACCACGGAGACACAAGATGCAACTGCAAAACAAGCACATGATCGTGACCGGCTGCGCTTCCGGCATCGGCGCGGAGACCGTGCGCCTGGCGCGCTTTCAAGGCGCGAAAGTGATCGGCATGGACCGCAACGAGCCGGGCATTACGCTCGACGGCTTCGTGAAGGTCGACCTGTCCGATCCGGCGAGCATCGACGCCGCCGTCGCCCAACTGCCGGACCGCGTCGATGCGCTGTGCAACGTCGCGGGCGTACCCGGCACGGCCGATCGCGATCTCGTCGGCCGCGTGAACTACCTCGGCCTGCGCCACCTGACCGAAACGATCCTGCCGCGCATGCCGGCGGGTTCCACTATCGTCAACATCGCCTCGATCCTCGGCGCCGAGTGGCCGGCGCGCCTGGGCCTGCACAAGCAGCTCGCCGCCACCGAAGGCTTCGAGGCCGGCCGCCTGTGGCTGAAGGAGCATCCGGTGCCACAGGAAACCTGCTACCAGTACTTCAAGGAAGCGCTGATCGTATGGTCCTTCGCGCAATCGCAGCAGTGGTTCCTGGAAAAGTCGGTGCGCATGAATTGCGTGGCGCCGGGGCCGGTGTTCACGCCGATCCTCGGTGACTTCATCGCCATGCTGGGCAACGAACGGGTCGAGAAGGACGCACACCGCATGAAGCGCCCCGCGTATGCCGACGAAGTGGCGGCCGTCGTGGCTTTCCTTTGTTCCGATGCGGCGCGCTGGATCAGCGGGGTCAACCTTCCCGTCGATGGAGGACTTGCCTCGACCTACATCTGACCCGGCAGCGCCGTCGATATCACCAATAAAAAAACCGGGCCGCGCATCGGCCCGACAAGACACAAACGAAGGAGACAAACATGAAGTTTCCAAGGTCATGCCCCCCTGCATTGCTCGCCGCCGCCATCGCATCCACGCTGCCGTTACGGGCCGCCCACGCGACCGATTTCGACACCGGCAATCCGGATCTCAAGATCAGCTGGAACAATACGATCAAGTACAGCACCGCCTACCGCCTGAAGGATGCGGACCCGCGCCTGCTGTCCGGCGGCTATCCGTCGGCCGGCCCCGATGACTTCACCGGCGCCAACATGGACGACGGCGACCTGAACTTCCAGCACAAGGGCCTCGTTTCCAACCGCGTCGACTGGCTGACCGAACTGGATATCGGTACCCAGAACTACGGCGCGCGCATCAGCGCCGCCGCCTGGTACGACGCGGTGTACAACCGCGCCAACCAGAACCGGTCGCCGGCCACCAACGCCGCCATCCTGGGCGGCCGGCCGACCAACGCCTTCACGCCCGGCACCCGCCGCCTGCACGGCCGCGACGCGGAAGTGCTCGATGCCTTCGTCTACGCCAAGGGCAGCCTGGGGAACCTGCCGGGCACCGTGCGCCTGGGCCGCCACACCCTGCAATACGGCGAGACATTGTTCTTTGGCGCGAACGGCATCGCCAACGCGCAAGGTCCGGTCGATCTCGTCAAGCTGCTGTCGGTGCCCGGGTCGCAGTTCAAGGAAATCCTCCGTCCCGTGAGCCAGGTGTCCGGTTCCCTGCAGATCACGTCCAGCCTCTCGCTCGGTGGCTATTACCAGTTCGAATGGCGGCCTTCGCTCATTCCCGGCGCCGGCAGCTACCTGAGCTCGTTCGACGTGGCCGGCGCGGGCAGCTCCGCCTTCCTGGTGGCCCCGGCCACCGTGCCGGCGCCGGCGTTCGCCGTGATTCCCGACATGAAGGCGAAGAACGCCGGCCAGGGCGGCCTGCAGCTGAAGTGGACGCCCGCCGGTTCCGACGTCGAGTACGGTTTCTATGCCGCGCGCTACCACGACAAGACGCCGAACTTCTATCTCGGTTTCAGCCCGGCCTTCCCGCCCGGCGCGCCGGCCACCTGGAAGGCCGTGTACGCCGAAGGCATCAAGACTTACGGCGCGAGCGCGAGCACGGTGCGGGGC
>NZ_JBFUDR010000164.1:0-13560 GCF_056404615.1 Massilia sp. P2_C2
GCGGGCATGTAGCGTGTCCACATGGATTCCATCAGGAACAGGTTGCGGCTGAGCGCGGCCGCGACGACGGTTTCGGCCTGCGCGCGGTTCAGTGCGAACGGCTTTTCGCATAACACACCCTTGCCGCCAGCCAACATGGCGAGCGCGTTGTCCGCATGCAGCGCATGCGGGGTGCCGATGTAGACCAGGTCGACGTCCGGGCAGCCGGCCAGGCCGTCGTAGCTGCCCAGCGCCAGCGGGATGTCGAAATCCGCGGCAAAGGCGGCGGCCGTCGCGTGTTCGCGCGAGGCGACGGCGGCGATCGACGCGCCCGGCGTCGCGCGCAATGCCGTCGCGAAATCGCGTGCGATCCTGCCGGTGCCGAGGAGTCCCCAGCGTACGGTCTTGCTCATGTGTGCTCCATGGAAGGTTGAAAGGGCGGCCATTCTGGAGTGTGCTTCAAACGGCCTCTACCTGTCTATTCTGACAGGTTGGTGATATCATTTTATTATCAATGTTTGCGCTATACTTTACGATGGTCCCTATCGGAACACTGGAAGGAAAGGAAAGCCATGGCTGCACAGTCCCCTGGCGCGGATGCGAGCGCATGGTGCCGACCCCTGTTCGCAGGGACTGAGTTATCCATGCTGGTCTGCGATCCCGTGTCGCAGGAAATCCTCGACGTCAACGACGCCACCCTCGACCACCTCGGTTATACACGCGCCGGGCTGCTCGGCAAGCGCCTGCCCGACCTGTACGTGGGCGCCGCGGACGGCCGTGCGGAAGCCGGGCACCACGAGCTGCGCCCGGACATGTGCCGCCTGCATTCGCACGTGCGCCGCATCGTCGGTGCCGGCGGCGACGTCCACCGTGCGATCCTGCAGCGCTGTGCGATCGAATACGATGGCTGCGACGCCATCCTCGTCGTCCTGCAGGACATCACGCGCCATGTCCAGGCCGAGGTGCAGTTGCGCGAGACGCAGCACGAGCTGCACCGCGCCCAGGCGCTCGCCATGATCGGCAACTGGATCTGGGACGCGGCCGACGACCAGCACGTGACGGCCTCGCCGGAAGCCTACCGCATCTTCGGCTTCCGGCCGAGCGACGCACCCGTGCCGACGGCCGACGTGTATGCGCGCATCCATCCCGAGGACCGCGCGATGGCCCAGCGCGCACGCGAGCGTGCGCTGTGCGATCCGGACTACAAGTACGACATCGAGTTCCGGCTGATGCGTCCGGACGGTGAGGTCCGCTGGCTGCACTCGGTGGCCGAGGTGCGCTACGACGCGGACGGACAAGCCGTCAAGATGCTCGGGCTCGTGCAGGACATCACGGAACGCCGCCGCGCCGAGGAAAACGTGCGCCGCCTGGCCTATTACGACACGGTGACGGGTTTGCCCAACATGAACCTGTTCGAGAGCGAGGTCGAGGACCGGCTGGCCCAGGTCAGGCGCGGGGCGGGTCGTGGCCGGGGCTCCGCACGCCTGGCCTGCCTGATCGTCGACCTCGTGCGCTTCCGCGACGTCAACTATGCGCTCACGCACCTGTACGGCGACGTGCTGCTGGCCCTCGTGGCGGACCGGCTGTCCGTCGTCATCGGCCAGGCCGGCGTCGTCGCGCGCACCGATTCGCGCTTCCCGATCGTGCTGGACGGCGCCGACGAGGACGAGGCGCGGCGCTGGGCCCAGACGATCCTGCGCGCACTGGAAGCGCCGTTCGCCGTCGCCGGCATCTCGTACGAGATCGGCGCCCGCATCGGCATCGCGCTCGCACCGGAGCAGGGCCTGGATTACCACACCCTGCTGCGCAAGGCCGACATCGCGCTGTACCAGGCCGCCCACGTGGGGCGCAACGTCGCCGTGTACGCGGCCGAGGACGATCCGCACACGCCCGACCGGCTGTCGCTGATCGGCGACTTCCGTGCCGCCATCGAGGCCGGGCAAATCCAGCTGTTCTGCCAGCCGAAGGTGTCGATGATCGGGGGCGAGATCGTCGGCGCCGAAGCGCTCGTGCGCTGGGTCCATCCGGACAAGGGCTGCATCGGGCCGGAGACGTTCATGCCGCTGATCGAGGCCACGGACCTGATCCACGTGCTCACGCAGCACATGCTCGCCAGCGCCGTCGCCCAGTGCGAGGCCTGGCGTGCGCAGGGCGTGCGCCTGCCGATTGCCGTCAACCTGTCCGCGCGCGACATCGCGGCACTGTCCCTGTCCGAACACCTGCGCGAACTGCTCGAAGAGCATGGCTCGTGTGCAGGATTGATCGGGCTGGAGATGACGGAGAGCAGCCTGATGCAGAACCCGGCGGAGAGCATCGCCGAGCTGGAACGCTTGGCCGACATGGGCTTCCGGCTGTACATCGACGACTTCGGGACGGGCTATTCGTCGCTGAGCTACCTCAGCCGCCTGCCGGTGGACGTCATCAAGATCGACCACGGCTTCACGATGCAGATGATCGAGGACAGCCGCGCCGCCTCGATCGTCAAGTCCACCGTGCACCTCGCCCACGACCTGGGCATGACGGTCGTGGCGGAAGGCGTCAGCAGCCTGCGTATCTGGGATGCGCTGCAGACGCTGGGCTGCGACGAGGCACAGGGTTTCTACGTGGCCGCGCCGATGCCCGCCGCGGAGCTGCTCGACTGGGCGCGCGCGTCGCCGTTCCGGCTGATGGCCGAACCCGTCTGTGCCTGAGGACCGCGCTCGGGTGGCGCTCATGCGGCGTTCGCGGTGGCGTCCGGCCTGGGGGCCGGTCGGTGCTGACTAAACCTGCCGAATGGCGGACGCCGGGCCACTCGGCCTTGGGGTAGCATGTGCGGGTCCTTGTCATGGCGGCAAGTGACGGCGGGGCGCCGGCCGGTGGCGCCAGCAACGACAGGAGACGACATGGCCAAGGTACTGGTGCTGTATTACTCGACGTATGGACACATCGAACAGATGGCGAACGCGCTGGCGGAAGGCGCCCGCGCGGCGGGGGCGACCGTTGACGTCAAGCGGGTGCTGGAGACGGTGCCGGAAGAAATCGCCCGCAACGGCCATTTCAAGCTGGACCAGCCGGCGCCCATCGCCACCGTGAACGAATTGCCCGACTACGACGCCATCGTGATCGGCGCGCCCACGCGCTACGGCCGCATGCCGTCGCAGATGGCCGCCTTCCTCGACCAGACGGGCGGCCTGTGGGCGCGCGGCGCGCTGCACGGCAAGGTCGGCGCCGCGTTCACGTCGACGGCCACCCAGCACGGCGGGCAGGAGACCACGCTGTTCTCGATCGTCACGAACCTGCTGCACCTCGGGATGGTGGTCGTGGGCCTGCCGTACAGCTTCGCGGGCCAGATGACGCTGGATGAGATCACCGGCTGCAGCCCGTACGGCGCCAGTACGATCGCGGGCGGGCAGGGCCAGCGCCAGCCGAGCCAGAACGAGCTGGATGGCGCACGTTTCCAGGGCGGGCTGGTCGCGAAGACGGCGCAGAAACTGTTCGGCTGACCGACCCGCG
Organism: Massilia sp. P2_C2; assembly: GCF_056404615.1. Classification (NCBI taxonomy): domain Bacteria; kingdom Pseudomonadati; phylum Pseudomonadota; class Betaproteobacteria; order Burkholderiales; family Oxalobacteraceae; genus Massilia; species Massilia sp. P2_C2. Next base: position 3,472 of record NZ_JBFUDR010000164.1, read on the forward strand.
CTTCCCGTCTCTCCACTTTTCCATCAAGCCAGCCGCCCCGGCTGCACTGTTGTATTTCTGCATCGCCTCGCGCCTGCGCGCGGGGCCGGCACCTCCTCCACAAGGCATGCGGCGGGTCTCGCCGCATCGCTGATCCCGTCCTGTGGGATTTTCTCGCCGTATTGATGATTGTCGCAATTGCGACTGGTATGCACGCTGCCTCAGCATTATGGCTGATTGGTCGCGGCCACCGTGCCGCCAGCCAAGTCATCTCAAGTAACGACACAACAGAAGAGAGAGACAACTCATGTGGAGTCAAACGACAAATTTCAAGCCCCGGGCAGTTGCCCTGGCCTGTGCGGCGCTGCTCGCCGGCTGCGGCGGCGGTGGGGGCGGCTCTGACGGCACCCTGGTGCAGGCCATCGATTTCAATTACCCGGGCGGAATGACCGTGGCCGTACCGCCGACGGTGGCGACCACCAAGCTCATGGCAACCGCTACCGGCGGAGGTGCCGTCACGTTCACGTCGAACACGCCGGATACCTGTACCGTCAACGGCGATACGCTGTCGCTGGTGAAAGCGGGCGAATGCTCGGTCAGCGCCAGCCAGGCCGGTGGCAACGGCTATGCCCCAGCGTCGGCGCGACAGCTCTTTGTCATTCCGAAAATTAAGACAATGATCTCGTTCCGCAATCCAGGCTCGCAGCCCCTGGACACGACGCCTGTGCAACTGGCCGCCACCTCGTCCGTGGGCCGCCCGACCAGCTTCGCGAGCAAGACGCCTGACGTGTGCACGGTCAGCGGGACGACATTGACCAAGGTCGCCAACGGCATGTGCACCGTCACGGCCACGTCCGAGGGCGACGACTACTACGCGACGGTAACGCTGGACAGGAATATCCCGATCGGCACGGCCACGGCTACTCCGCTGACTTTCCTGAGCGGCTACAAGGACGCCGAGCACAGCAACGAAGGCGTCATCGGGCGTCCGGGTAACCAATGGTGGTGCCCCGAAGCGTGCGACCGGCAGGTTTCCAGCGACGGCAAGAGCTACACCTATAGCGTCACCTGGGGCGCACCCCCGCAACCGTCGGACTGGGATTATAACTACGCACCGGCGTTCTACCTCTTCGCGCCCGGCCTGGCGGAGAGCGATCTCGATAACAACAGCGGGTGGCCAGCAGGCGACTTCAGGGCAGGTGCCGCAGGCCTGCGTATCGATGCCCAGGCAGCGCTGAAGTTCAATCTCGCCCAGAACACCGAATGGTTCGGTTCGGCCAATAACCAGTTCAACGTCGAACTCGGCATCGCTCACTTTACCACCAAGGATGACAAGTCCTGTCACGTGACCCTGAAGGCCACGGTGCAGCCGACGGCCGCCGCCGCGGACTACAGCATCGGCCTCAAGGACAAGTTCGCGATCAGCGAGACGTGCGGCCTGAGCGGGCTGGATGTCTGGAACGAACTGCAGGACTACGCCATCTCCGAAATCAAGTTCTCCGCAGTGCAGCCCAACGGATCATCGGGTTACAAGACCCAGTTCAAGTTGTCCGGGCCGATTATTTTCCAGTGACAGCGGGTCCGACATCCAAAGCCACCGCCGGGAGCCGTGGCAACCAGGGCATCAACAAAGGGATTAGAGAATGAATAGAATCGAGACGAAGATCGGCGGCAAGCCGATCAGGATGACCGCGCTGGCGTTTGCCGCGGCGCAGGTCGCAATGCTGACCAGCTACGCCGCACAGGCACAGACGACGGATACGACCGCCATGGCGGACGCAGGTAGCACCACCACCGTCGTCGTGACCGGCCAGCGCAAGGCGCTGGAAACCGCGCAGAGGATCAAGCAGGAAGCCGAGCAGGTCGTCGACTCCGTGGTTGCGGACGAAGCCGGCAAGCTCCCGGACAAGTCGATCACCGAGGTGCTGCAGCGGGTGGTGGGCGTCACGATGGACCGCAACCGCTCGCGTTCGAACAACAGCCCCTTGGGCGGCGATTCGCTGTCGTTCAGCGCCGAAGGGTCGGGCGTGCAGGTGCGCGGGCTGTCGTGGGGTTCGTCCACGCTGAACGGGCGGGAGAGCTTCTCGGCCGGCTGGCCGGGGCGCGAGCTGAGCTGGAGCGACGTGCCGCCGGAACTGATGGCGGCCGTCGATGTGTACAAGAACCCGTCCTCCGAACTTGTGGAAGGCGGCATCAGCAGCCAGGTCAACCTGCGCACGCGGCTGCCGTTCGACCAGAAAGGGCAGATGGGCGCACTGTCCCTGTCGGACAATTACGCTGCGTTCGGCAAGAAGAATTCGCCGGCCGTCTCGGGGCTGTATTCGAACCGGTGGAACACGCGCTACGGTGAATTCGGCGCCCTCGTCGATCTCTCGTACAACAAGTTCAACTCCCGCTACGACTCGATGGGCCTGTCGGCCTACTATCCGCGCACGAACGACGTCGTCCCCGGCAAGACGGTGTGGGCACCGGTCAGCTCGACGTGGGGTACGGGCAACGGCGTATCGGAACGCAAGGGCTTCTACGGCGCGCTGCAATGGAAGAAGGACAACGTCGAGACGGCGCTGACCTATTTCGATTCCGATTTCAGCTCGGAAGACGCAGGCCATAGCATCTTTACGGCGGCGCCCTTCGCCTACGACACAAAGTATTCCAATGCCAGGTTCGACGACAAGGGCATCTTCCAGTCGGGTACTCTGACCTATCCGGCCGGTAAAGGTCTGAACCAGTTCGCGGACGGCGGCCTGAACATGGGCACGAGCGCGAACCTCAGCCATGTGAACGCACGTACCCGCGAACTGGCCTGGAACGTCAAGTGGCGGGCCAACGAGAGCTGGGTCTTCCAGAACGACCTGCAATGGGTCCACGCCACGAACCACGCCGACGGTGCCCTGGTCAACCTCGGTACGTTCGTGCCGAACATGACGATGGACGTCACCGGCTCGATGCCGAAAATCACGTTCGATCCGGCGGCCACGAAGTTCCTGGCCGATCCCAATAACTATTACTGGAGTGAGATCCAGCCCGCCCTCAACCGGGCCAAGGCCGACCTGTATGCATGGAAGGCCGATGCCAAGTACACGTTCGACGGTGCGGTGCTGCGCGACCTGCGTTTCGGCGTGCGCGTGACGGAACGCTCGTCGACCAAGCAGAATTCCTCGGGATCCAGCTGGACCTCGATCGCGGAACCCTGGGGCATCGTACAGACCAAGGTGCCAGGAACACTGCCGACGCCGGCAGATACGAAAGGGAATCGGGCAAACTACCCCTATCTGGCTAACCCGAACTACCAGATTCCGGGCAGTGTGGAGACGTTTGCGTTCCCCAACTTCTTCAACGGCAAGCTGGGTTCGCCGCCGACGATCGTGACGGCAAGCATGCCGTTTGTGCAGAGCTACTGGCAGACACAATACAAGCAGTTGCTGGACCTGCGCATCAAGCAGTGCGAGGACGCGGCCGCGTACACGAACGACCCGAGCAGGGCCGCCACCTGCGCCACTTACAACAAGGATTGGAAACCCGAGGCCTTCACCGACGAACCGAAGAACATCAGCAAGCACAGCGAAGGTACGCAGGCCATCTACGGCACGTTGCGCTTCGGCTTCGACGACTGGCGTTTCCCTGTCGAGGGCAATACCGGCGTGCGTGTGGTCCGGACGAAATCGATCGCCCACGGTTACACGATCTTCAAGCCGAACTATTCGCCTTCGACGGATCCGACCCTGCCGCGGTTCGGCGAGATCGACCAGAAGCTGGATGCCGGTGGCAGCCACATCGACGTGATCCCGAGCCTGAACGTGAAGGTGAACTGGTCGGACAAGCTGCAGTCCCGCCTGGCGCTGTCGAAGAACATCTACCGTCCCGGCTTCGATCAGTTGCAGGAATACATCAACCTGAGCCAGCAGCCGGTCTGGGATCAGTCGGGCTCGAAGATTGCGTTTGTCAAGTACACCGGCACCAACAGCGGCAACGCACAACTGAAGCCGCTCAAGTCGACCGGCCTCGACCTGACCCTGGAATGGTACCCGCGTGATGGCCAGTCGCTGACCACCGCGTTCTTCGCGAAAAAGGTCAAGGACATCATCATGTCCGAAAGCTATACCCGTACCCTCAAGGATCTGGCAGGCAACGACCAGGACTTCCTCGTCACCGGCCCGGCCAACGCGGCCAGACTGTGGGAGGTCGGTATCGAGATCGCTGGCATGACCTACCTGGACAAGTTGCCGGTGCTGGACAAGGTATTGCCCGACTGGATGAAGGGATTCGGCGTCTCGTCGAACTTCACCTACCTGAAGGGCAAGCAGTCCCTGTACCACCCGTTCGACCTCAAGTATTGCCAGAGCGGTAACTCGGGCATTGCCGGTAACCTGTACGGTTGCGACACGAACGGCCTGCCGTTCAAGGACCTGCCGGTGCCGTACATGTCGCCCCGTATGTTCAACTTTGCGCTGATGTACGACCGCGGCCCGGTGTCGGTGCGCCTTGCCTACAGCTGGCGTGACCGTTTCCTGCAAGCCACGAGCGCCTACGGCGCAAGCGGCTGGGACGCCACGAGTGCCGATCCGGCGCGCTTGTACGCACCCGATTCGACAAAGCCGGACGTCAAGGTGGAGCCGAAGGATGTGGGCTGGGGCCTGCCGGTGTGGCAGGAAGCCACTGGCCAGTGGGACGGCGGCCTGAACTACAAGTTCAACGACAACCTGTATGGCAGCGTCAACGTCAGCAACCTGACCAACGCCGTCACGAGGCAGACGCAACAGCAGAGCTTCGGCTACTCGCTTCGTTCCGTGTATGCGCCGGGCCGCAGCTTCCGCGCGTCGCTGGGCTATACCTTCTGGTGATGTAACCGGCGCCTGGCGCTGGAATCAACGAAAGGGCGGCGCTTGCCGCCCTTTTTTCGCATCCCGGCGCGGCGAATGCCGTCAAAATCCCTGGTTATTCGGACTGCCCTGCACTCGATGCACCATGTACGGAGAACGAGGGATTCCTCGGGTGTCGCCAAAGAATTCGCCGAGTTTAACAATCGTTAAATTTAAATTGTTGTATTAATGTAACTATTAAGAAAAAGAAATTTGCTTATTGGGATCAGACCTATAATAACTTCATGCCCCAATGACCGAGAGCGTTGCCAGGTTCGAAGCTGGTTTGATTTCGACTACTTTGGCATGCGCGCTGCATTACCAGATCTACCAATTTCCCACTTTCGTGAGGCTTTCATGCGGATACCTGGAAATGCATGCGCTGGTGGTAGTGCTTACAGATAGGGTCTCCAGCCATGTCTCGAATTCCGCCTTCGTCATCCCCGTATCTTCTCGGCGTCGCATCCGTCTCGGTCTTCGATGGATGATAATGTCGACGCGTGCAAATCGCGAATCTCTTCCGCACTCCTTCTGCTTCATTCGCATTGAATTAGCCCCATGCGTGCGTTTTATAACGCTGGATTTGAATTCGGTGCGTAAATTGCCATCATCGCCTTTTATTTTCACATGACAATTCCATGTAAAAATAAATTAGAGGTATTGCTTTTCCGCTTTTCCGCTTTTTCGACTGGCTTGCATGAATCTGCCGTTTTTCGTGGCCGGCTTCGCACGAGGCATGCGCGGCGCGCGGCGTATGCCCGAAGTTCGTGAGCGTCTCGCCGTTCCCCGTTCGTGATAGGCAGCAGTACCTGTCTTGTCAAAGGTTGTCCTGACAGGAACAGGGATATTTCAATAAATATTCGATATCTGTGGACTTTTCAGCAGCGTTGTTGGTTCGCTCAATATTGCCGCGATCGATTAGTTGTTGCGTGGCAATCGTAAGTATCGACAACGTCATCATAAGCAAGGCATGAGCCTGGTGGTGGGCTCTTAAATAGAAAGGGTATACCAGCATGAGAAACAAGAATCTGAGCTCAACGAGAAAGCCGTCGACAGCTGGACAATTGGCGGATGCGGAGTTCGATCCGAAATATCGCTTTGCACATCGAACTGGATGGTTGCCTGCACCCGAAAGTGGCGCGTTAAAGGTGTTCTTTGAAGAGGTCTTGTCGCCAACCCAGGGAGCGTACGCACCGAGCGTCCAAGCACTCGACGACTTCATTTCTGCGAATCCGGTGTTGAGCTATCTGATGGATAATGCCTGCAAACAGAACCACAATTTATGGGTCAGCTGTTCTGCCATGGCAAAGAGCGAAGAAGTGAAATTGCCACGGATCTCGAGCAAAGACGTTTTGCTCACCGGCTTTAATAATATCCTGACACTGCCACCGCATTTCAAAAATGACGAATTGGTCGGTCTGCCGTTCTCGGCCCTGGTCGTTGGCATCGACCCGACATTGAGCGGGGTGACCCTGTTTGGCTTGCCGATGTTCAATCAAAAAATGCAAGCCATTTTGAATGACTGGAACACCTTCCTTGGTTCTCCAGCGTCGAATACTGTATTCAGCGTGGAAGGTCAACAATGGCTATCGCCAACCGCGAAGAAGCAGTATCAGTTCGAGGTCTGGAAGAAGGATAATGAAACGCTGCCTTACTGGAATTCCTGGAATTCTTTCTTTACTCGCCAATTCAAGGATCAAAAGGCTTCGCGCCCGGTCGCTGCGCCGGGTGATAATCGCATTGTGACCAGTGCCAATGACGGTTCGTTGTACCGCTGGGACGACAACGTGGCGTCGACAGAAGTGTTCTGGTTTAAGGATATAAAGTATTCGCTTTCCGATATCTTCAGCTCCAGTCTCCCTGAGCAACAAGCAGTAATGGATCAATCCAATCTGCTGGAATTGTTTACGGATGGTTCTGTGTTCCAGACTTACTTGAATCCGTATAACTACCACCGCTGGTGGTGCCCAGCTAATGGCACGGTGGTATTCGAGCCCTTCGTGATCCCTGGTTGCTACTTCAACAAACTGGTTATTCCTGATTTTCAAGGTGCCACGACCAAATCCTTGCCCTATCTGGTGGAGGTGAATGCGCGCGGCGTGATGGTCATTAAAACGCCTGATTATGGCTATGTTTGCTGCATTCCACTCGGCATGAGTGAGGTGTCGACGATCGCATTTGACGCGCAGATGAGAGCCGGTGCAGCGGTCAGTAATGGCCAGGAAATGGGAATGTTCGAGTATGGTGGCTCCTCATACGTCATGATCTTCCAGAAATTGCCGGGTAAGAAATTGATTTTCCAGGACGCGATGGGCCAAGTCTTCGATAAAAACCCACCACCCCCACAAGGCAGTGCCGACACGGGTGGTAATGTCACCTTGATCGGTAGCCAGGTCGGTAAGTGGGAGGATGTTGATTTCTGTATTCAATCGACGGAAGCATGGCAGAACGCGGGCTACGTCAACGAGGGCTGCCAGTACCAAATCACTTACGTCAGCGGTTTGTGGACTTCCAATCCGAATATCAATGACGGCAATTTATACGATGCCCGTGGATCATCAGTCACGGCAACGCAAGCAGGATATCCACTGCAGGGTGTCGCCGAAGGCGCCTTGATCGGCCAGATCGGCAACAATCCACCTTTCCTCGTCGGGGACTCGGGCCTGACGCCAGCAGGCCAAACGGGGCAGTTGCAACTGGTAATCAACGATGACTTGCACGGACGTTACGGCCACGGTTTGAAGGATAACGTCGGTCAGATCGTCGTTTCCATCAAGGCCGCCTGATCCACGTTCGACCAACGCACGTATTCCGTTGAATTCCAGCGAAACCTCCGCAAATCAAGGAATTTGCGGAGGTACGTCATCACATGATTCGTGCAACTCCGTTTGACGATGCAAGTTCCTCCAGATTGGAAACTCATTATGTCACAAGCCATCATTGATCAGATTGTGCAACTTTGGTCCGAGATTAATCCGGTTGCCAGTTACACCAGCGGTTACACCAGCAACATTAAAAACCTCGCCATTCAAAGCCCGGAGAACGTCTCTGCGTTCATGCGAAGGATCGAGACCTTGATTGATCTCGCGCCGCAGATTGCCGATCAGGATTTACGATCCACAGCCCTGGGGGTATTGATCAGTCAACGCACGCAAATCGAATTGGCGAGGCCTAGCGGTGCGGGACCGTCAGGTACCGGAGCTGGTGGTGTGTATGCTGCAGCTGATGGTGTGTTTTATGTCGTGCTTAAGGAAGATTTTCAGCAAGAATGGGTAAAAAAATATCTTGAGGTCGCCGCGGAGATGGTTGTATTCGAGACCCGACGTTGGGCGGGAGGTGCCTATACCGTCGAAGAACGTAGAGAGTGCCTTAATACAGCGGCTTATATGACTGGCGCCCTGGATGCTTTAACAAGCGCAAATCCGGCGTTAAAAACTGCCGCGGTGCAAGTCAGGCATGCGCTGGACAGGTACCAGGCGATCTTTTTCAGTAACGACCTTGCATCGGATGACTTCGATGTTTATTGGCCCGCGTTCAAGGCGGGAGATGCAGTGCAGGGTCCACGAGCAGCCAAAGGTTATCCCGCGACTTTACAGAACTACTATACCTTGGACATGAATGCCGATCAGGTCGAGCAAGCTGCCAACGACTGGCTCTTGATCGACATGCCAGTCACACTGGATCTGGCGCAGCGAATTGGTGCCGGGCTTGGCCTGGCGCCGAACGCTTCCTTGCAAACCGTGTGGGACAGCCTCAGTCAAAAGTACGCGGTTGATTTTACTACGGAAAAGATGCAGGAAGTTCTGGCTGCGTGCAACAATTACGGGCAGGAGAAAATTATCGGTTTCACCGCGGCCGATATCGTGAAATTTTCGCCTACACCTGCTTACCTGGTCAATTTGGTGACTGGTGGCGAAGATTTTGCGATCAACTATTTGACAGATCAACCGTTTTCACAGCTTTATCTTACCGCATCCAAGAACACTTCGCTTTTGACGATGATTAACATTCTGGTTCATGAGGCTTCGCACGGTTTCAATTTTGTGATGTCCGCTCGCCTGGCAGGGTCGCCGTTGGTTAATCTCAATACGTCTCTGGAGGTGCCGATGACCGAAGGCCAGGCGTATTATCGCGAGTATCAGTACTACGCCGGTGCTGCCGCTTTGTTGAATAAATCCGGCCTCACGCCTGCAGAACAAGCCTATCTCGATTTGTACGGCACGACCGTGCAGGAGCAGACAGAAGCCCTGCAGGGTGCTCAACTTGAAACGTATATCTGGCGTGTCATTCGCTACATCCGGGCACTCTGTGACGTCAGAGTCAATGGAGGCAAACTGACCTATACCGACTTTATTGCATGGGCTGCGCAGGCGACTGGATTATCGATGCAGACGCTGCACGGAGAATGCTTTACTTTCATGGCCTCCCCGGGCTATGCACCATGCTACGCCATCGGTGGCGCTGTCTACGGCAACCTGAGTACCATGGGCTACAGCCGGAATGTGAGCGAGCTGAGTTTTAATACCCAAAGTTCCGCAATGGGCTTCTATACGTGGCCTATCGACAAGCTGCGCATGCAGGCATTTGCAAACGGCAGCGGGGCACAGTCATGAAACAACAAAATGAAACGCAGCCGCCTTTGCCTGGTGTCGTGGAGTCTTTGCCGGGTTACGGTGTGCCCAGGGAAAAACAAATTTCGGGACACCTCACGGTCAATGAAAAATGCGGTGACAACCTGTTTTTCTGGTTTTTCGAATCACGCTCGGATCCTGTTAATGATCCTTTGGTCATTTGGCTCAACGGCGGGCCGGGTTCTTCGTCGATGTTGGGTTTGTTCGCGGAAAACGGGCCCTACAAAATCAGGGACGACCTGACACTCGGCGAAAATCCGCACTCCTGGAACAGTTTTGCCAATTTCCTCGTTATTGATCAACCGGCAGGCACCGGGTTGTCATACGTCGAAAACAGCCAGGATAAAAACTGTTATACCAAGACCGAAACAAAAGCCACACGTCAGCTATTGGATGGCTTGCTGCAGTTCTTCGCGAAATGGCCGGATTATCGCCGAAATGATTTATATGTTTTCGGCGAGAGCTTTGCGGGGCGATATATTCCAATGCTCGCGCATGCAATCCTTGAATATAATCAACATGGCGAATCGACGCTGAATTTCAAGGGTATCGGCATTGGAGATGGATGGGTGGCCCCCTTGATCCAGGAGGCCACCTATGGTGATTATGCTTATGCGCAC
>NZ_JBFUDR010000165.1:0-13543 GCF_056404615.1 Massilia sp. P2_C2
CCGGTGAGCGCAGTGCTCGACGCCCCGCTGGCGTTCGTGAAGCCCACGGTGACGGTCGGCGTCGCGGTCACGGTGCTGCCCCCGGTACCGGTACCGGTGCCGGTCCCGCCCGTACCGCCGGTGCCGGTGCCAGTACCCGTGCCGGTCCCGGTGTTGCTGCTGCCGGTACCGACCGCGCCCGGATTGCCGCCGCCGCCGCCGCACGCGGCCAGCACCACGGCCATCAGCAGGCCGCCCACGCGCACGCCGTGGCGCGTCATGGATTCATGTGTGAAATTCGTCATGTCCTTGCTTCTTGTTGAGTATTCGGGCTGGCCATCAGTGGCCGTTCTGCAGGCGCTCGGCCACGATCTTCGGCGTGATGAAGACGAGCAGTTCCGTCTTCGTGTTCTCGCGCGACGTGGACTTGAACAGGTTGCCCACGACGGGGATGTCGCCGAACAGCGGCACCTTGGTGTCGTTGCGGGTCTCGCTCATCTGGTAGATACCGCCCAGCACCACCGTGCCGCCGTTCTCGACCATCACCTTGGTCTTCACGTGCTGCGTGTTGATGGCGAAGCCAGACGCGGTCGACTCGCCCTTCGAATCCTTGGCCACGTCCACCTCCAGCACCACGTTGCCGTCCGGCGTGATCTGCGGCGTGACTTCCAGCTTCAGGTTCGCCTTCTTGAACGTGACCGACGTGGCGCCGCTGCTGGTGGCCTGCTGGTACGGCAACTCGACGCCCTGTTCGATGAGGGCCGGGACGTTGTCCTCGGTGACGACGCGCGGGCTGGAGATGATCTTGCCCTTGCCGTCCGCTTCCAGCGCCGACAGTTCCAGGTTGAGGAAGCGGTTGGCGGCCGAGGAGAACAGCGAGAACGCGAGGGTCGGCGCCGTCACGCCGCCGATGCCGGCCGCCGGCAGGTTGACCAGCGTGGTGTTGGTGTAGCCATCGCCCTTGTCCGGCGTCTGGCCGGTGATCTGGCCAACGCCCGTCAGGTTGCCGCCGATCGCCACGCGCTGGTTGCCGCTGACCTGGTAGCCGGGGTCGCCGCCGCGGATGCCGCGCAGGTCGGCGAAACCGAGCTTGGCGCCGAGGTTGCGCGAGAAGCCGTCGTTCGCTTCCACGAGGCGCGCCTCGACCAGCACCTGACGGGTCGCAACGTCGGTCTTCAGGATCAGCTTGCGGATGTCTTCGATCTTCGACGCGATGTCGGTCACGAACAGCTGGTTCGTGCGCGGGTCGATGATGGCGCTGCCGCGCTTGGACAGCACGCGGTTCTTGCCGCCGCCGTCGCCGGTCGCCCCGCCGCTCGCATCCAGGCCGAACACGGTGCGGAACGCTTCCGCCTTCTGGTAATTCAGCTGGAAGATCTCGGAGCGCAGCGGTTCCAGTTCGGAGATCTGGGCGCGCTGTTCCAGCTCCAGCTTTTCCTTGGTCAGCAGTTCTTCCTTGGGCGCGATCCACAGGACGTTGCCGTTCTTGCGCATGTCCAGGCCCTTGGCCTGCAGGATCACGTCGAGCGCCTGGTCCCACGGCACGTCCTTCAGGCGCAGCGTGAGGTTGCCGCTGACGGAATCGCTGGTGATGATGTTCAGGCCCGACATGTCGGCGATCGCCTGCAGCGCCTGGCGCACGTCGACGCTCTGGAAGTTGAACGACAGCTTCTCGCCGCGGTAGCCCGCGCCCGCGGGCCCGCCGGCCGGCCGGTTCGGGTCTTCCTTGACGGGCTTGACGTCGATGACGAGCTGGGTGTCGCTCTGGTACACGCTCTGCTCCCAGTTGCCCTGGGTCTCGACGACCATGTGCGTGTTCTCGCCCTGCGGCGTCGTCGTGATGCGCGAGACGGGCGTGCCGAAATCGGTCACGTCGAGGCGGCGGCGCAGGGTAGGCGGCACGCCGGTCTTCAGGAAGTCGACCTGGATCTGGCGGCCGACCTGGCGCACGTCGACCGCGACCTGGCCGTTCGGCAGGTCGACGACGATGYGACCTTCGCCGTTGCTGCCGCGGCGGAAGTCGAGGTCGCGCAGCATCTGCACGGGTGCGGCCGGGGCGGATGCGGCCGCGGCGGGCGCCGGCTGGCCGGAAGAGTCGACGGCGCGCGCGGGCGCACCGGAGCCTTCCACCGTGACGATGACGTTCCTGCCGTCGATGGCGGCAGCGTAGTTCAGCACGCGCTTCAGGTTCAGCACGAGGCGCGTGCGCTCGCCCGCTTGCACGACGTTCACGCCGCGTACGTCGCCCAGGTTGATGTCCTGGGTATTCTTGCCGGTGGCGTTGGCGGTGGCGCCGAAATCGAGCGCGATGCGGGCCGGATTGGTGATCGAGAAGCCGACCGGCAGCTGCGTCAAAGCTTCTTTCATGGCCACCTTGACGACGACGTTGCCGCCCTGCTGGTTGGCGCTGATCGACTCGATCGCGTTGTCCTGGGCCCAGGCCGCGGCCGTGGCGAATGCCAGCAGCACGCCGCCTGCGACGGAAAGGAATCGGGTCATTTGCGGTTCTCCTTGGTTTGCAGCTCCAGCTTCGACATACGCCCGGTCCATTCGCCGGCGGCGTCCTGCACCACTTCGCGGATATCGACGGCATCGTCGCCCACGTGGGTGACGACGCCGAAATTCTGGCCGATGCGCTGGCCTGTCCGGACCTGGTACAGCGAGCGGTCGACCTGCAGCAGAGCATAGCGCATGCCGCCCTTCTCCATCGTGCCGACCATCTGCATGGTATCGAGCGGGTAGGTTTCCAGCTGCTCGCGCGGACGCTGCAGGTCCGGCTGGTTGGGGTTGTTCGAGATCGCCGCGGCACGGGCCAGTTCGCCCAGCAGCTTGTTCGGATTGAACGGGTCGACCGCCTGCCGCGCGCCGTAGGCGTAGGGCAGGAAATCCTTCGGTTCGGGCAGCGGTTTCACGGCCGGGCGGGTGTCGTGCTTGACCTGCTCCATCCAGTCGCGCACTTCGCGCACGTCGGAATCGCCGCAGCCGGCCAGCAGCGTGGCCAGCAGGCCACCCATCACGATGCGGGCGTTCATGGCTTGCCTCCCTTGCCGTCCTTGGCGTCCTTGCCGGTCGCCTTCTTCGCCTTGCGCGCCTTGGCCTGCGCATCCAGTTCGTCCTGGTCGAGGTAGCGGAAGGTCTTGGCGACGGCGTCCAGCGACAGCACGCCGTCCTTGCCGGCCGTGAGCGCGAGATTGTTCAGCGTGACGATGCGCGGCATGCGCGCCATGTCGGCCGCGAATTCGCCGATGTCGTGGTAGGTGCCCGTCACCTTGATGTCGATCGGCAGCTCGGCGTAGTAATCCTTGACGACGACCTGGCCCGGCTTGAACAGTTCGAACTGCAGGCCGCGCCCGAGACCGGCCTGGTTGATGTCGGACAGCAGCGCGGCCATCTCGGCCTTGCTCGGCAACTGCTTTTCCAGGCGCTCGACGTAGCGGTTGACCTGCTGCTGCTGGGCTTCCAGCGCCTCCAGGTTGATCGCCTGCGCCATCTTGGCCTTGTAGTCGTCGCGCAGCTTGAGTTCCTGCGCGGCCAACGCGTCCTGTTCCTCGAACTGGCCGCTCCAGTAAAAGAAGTAGCCGAGGCCGAGCACGGCCGCCATCACGCCGGCTGCACACAACAGGCGTGGCGCCAGCGGCCACAGGCCCGGATGGCGTCCCTGCAGGCCCTCGAATTGGGCCGCCAGGTCGGCGAAAGACTGTTTCAGATCGATGTTCATGACTTGGCTGCACCCGGTTTCGGCATGGCCGGCTTGCCGCCCTTGCCTTCGTCATCGTCCGCGCGGGCGCGCTTGATCGCGACGTTCAACGTGAATTCCACGACCTTGCGCCCGGTCTTGCTCTGCGCGAGCGCGGCGGCGCGCACCTCGGTCAGGTCCGGGCGTTCGAGCCATGGCGAGTTGCCGGACAGGTTGCGCAGCAGTTCCGCCACGCGTTCCTGCGACTGCGCGTAACCGTTCAGCAGCACGCGCTGGCCGTCCTGCTTGAAGCCCTTCAGGTGCACGCCTTCCGGCGTCTGGCGCACCAGTTCGTCGAGCAGGTAGACGGGCTGGTTGCGGTCGCCCTGCAGGTCTTCCACGGCCTGCTGGCGCGCCTTCAGCGCCTCGATCTCGGCCTTCAGGCTGGCGATCTTGCTGATCTTCTTGTCCAGTTCCGCGTTGGCGTCCTTGAGGACGAGATTGCGTTCGTTGTGGATGGCGATGCGGCTCGCGTTGTAGCCGCCGACGAGCAGCACGAGCGCGGCGCCGGCCAGGCCGCCGAGGACCAGCAGCGCCGCGAACGCGGTCTGCTTCTGCTTGCGCTTCGCTTCCCGGTGCGGGAGCAGGTTAATGCGGATCATCAGCCGAACCTCCGCAGGGCCAGGCCGCAGGCGACGAGATAGCCCGGGGCGTCATGGCGCAGCTGTTGTTCGCGCACGTGGGGCCCCATCTGCATGCCCTGGAACGGCGCCACGACGCTTGTGGCGATGCGCGTACGGCCGGCGATGATGTCGGACAGGCCGGGCAGTTGCGCGCTGCCGCCGGCGAGGAGGATCTGGTCGATGCGCGTGTACGGCGTCGACGTGTAGAAGAACTGGATGGCGCGCGTGACTTCCAGCGCGGCGTTCTCCAGCCAGGGCGCCAGCAGGTCGGCACCGAAATTCTCCGGCAGGTCGCCCGCCTTCTTGCGCGCTTCCGCTTCCTCGAACGAGAGGCCGTAGGCGCGCACGATGTCCTGGGTGAGCTGCACGCCGCCGAACGGCTGCTCGCGCTCGTAGACGGTTTCGCCGTTCTGCAGCACGGAGACGTGCGTGGCCTGGGCACCGATCTGGAACAGCGCGACGATGCTGTCCTTCGGCGCCTTGTCCGCGTCGAGCAGGCGTTGCAGCGCGGCGCGCGCGGCGTACGATTCGATGTCCATCACGAGCGCCGTGAGGCCGGCCGCTTCGGCGATGGCGACGCGGTCCTCGACCTTTTCGCGGCGCGCCGCGGCCAGCATGACTTCCATGTCGTCGGGCGAACTGGCGACCGGGCCGATCACGTCGAAATCGAGGCTGACCTCGTCGAGCGCGAACGGAATGTACTGGCTGGCCTCCGATTCGACCTGCACCTCGAGCTGGTCTTCCTGCAGGCCGGCCGGCAGGATGATCTTCTTGGTGATGACGGCGGCCGGCGGCATGCCGAGCGCCGCGTGCTTGATGCGGGTACCGCTCTTCTGCACGACGCGGCGCACCGCGTCCGACACCGCCTCGATGTTTTCGATGTTACCGTCGACGACG
The DNA here is from genome assembly GCF_056404615.1 of Massilia sp. P2_C2. Classification (NCBI taxonomy): domain Bacteria; kingdom Pseudomonadati; phylum Pseudomonadota; class Betaproteobacteria; order Burkholderiales; family Oxalobacteraceae; genus Massilia; species Massilia sp. P2_C2. The sequence goes on from NZ_JBFUDR010000165.1 coordinate 5,236, forward strand.
GCACCGCGCGGCAACGGTTCCGCCGCATAGCGTTCCAGCCGCAACTCGCCCTTGCCGGCATCGGCCAGCTCGACCAGCCGCACGCCGGACGTACTGATGTCGAGCCCGACCAGTGGCGGGCTCTTCTGTCCGAACAAGGAACCTAGACTGATCACGAGCGCACTCCCTCTCTGCAACTTCTGCGTTCCACGTGTTTCGGAACGACTTGAACGCCCGCTTGGGGAACTGTTGAATGTAGAAATACGATGCACATATATCAGGCACCGTATTGAATCGTAGCAAGTGTGATGTGCGGCGACAAGAAATTTCTGCACGGGAACATATTAGTGCGCAGCATGAAAGCGACACTCCTTTCACTCTGATATCAATCAATCTTGCCGCTCTTTTCACACCTATTGTCCACTTGTCTAGCAGTGCCTCAGATACAAGCGTGACTTATAATGAACTGGATCAATAAAGCGACCGACATTCCGCATGAAAGCATCCCAAAACGGGGCCAGCCCCGCGCCGCAGTCCCCTTCGCCGAAGCACACCCCCAAGCGCATCCTCTTGACCCTCCTCGCGACGCTGGCGGGCCTGGCCGTCTGCGGCGTGCTGGTGGTCGTGTTCGCGCTGGCGATGGCGTATCCAAACCTGCCCGCGCTGGACACCCTCACCGACTACCGGCCCAAGATGCCGCTGCGGATCTTCACGGCCGATAACGTCCTGATCGGCGAATTCGGCGAGGAGCGCCGCACCCTCGTCCACTTCAAGGACATTCCCGACGTGATGAAGAGGGCCGTGCTCGCGATCGAGGACGACCGCTTCTACGAACACGGCGGCATCGACTACTGGGGCATCCTGCGCGCGGCCCTGCACAATGCCACCGGCGGCGCGCGCCAGGGCGCGTCCACGATCACGCAGCAGGTGGCGCGCAACTTCTTCCTGTCGTCCGAACAGACGCTCAAGCGCAAGGCCTACGAGGCCCTGCTCGCCTACAAGATCGAAAAGAACCTCACCAAGGACCAGATCCTCGAGGTCTACATGAACCAGATCTACCTGGGCCAGCGCGCGTTCGGCTTCTCGTCGGCCGCGCAGATCTACTTCGGCAAGGACCTGAAGGACATCTCGGTCGCCGAGGCGGCGATGCTGGCCGGCCTGCCGAAGGCGCCGTCCGCGTACAACCCGGTCGTCAATCCGAAGCGCGCGCGCCTGCGCCAGCAGTACATCCTGCAGCGCATGCACGACCTGCGCTACATCACCGACGCCCAGTACGAACAGGCGAAGAACGAGGAACTCAAGATCAAGACCGACAGCACGGCGTTCGGCGTGCATGCCGAATACGTGTCCGAGATGGCGCGCCAGCTGGTCTACGAACAGTTCAAGGAAGACACCTATACGCGCGGCCTGAACGTGTTCACGACGATCACCAAGGCCGACCAGGACGCCGCCTACCTCGCCCTGCGCCGCGGCGTGATGGAGTACGAGCGCCGCCACCCGTACCGCGGCCCGGAAAAATACATCGAGATCCCGTCCGCCAAAGGCGAGGCCGATGAGTCCATCGAGGCGGAGCTGGCCGAGCACCCGGATTCGGACGACATCGTCGCCGCCATCGTACTGTCCGCGTCGCCCACGCAGGTGAAGGCCGTGCTGGCCTCGGGCGAAGAGATCACGATCACGGGTGCCGGCCTCGCGTTCGCGCGCGATTGGCTGTCGTCGAAGGCCGCGGAGACCCGGCGCGTGCGCCGCGGCGCCGTCATCCGCGTGACGCAGGACGGCGGCTCGACGTGGAGCATCACCCAGATGCCGGAAGTGGAATCCGCCTTCATCGCCGTCAGCCCGGACGATGGCGCGATCCACGCGCTGGTGGGCGGCTTCGACTTCAACCGCAGCAAGTTCAACCACGTCACGCAGGCGTGGCGCCAGCCGGGATCGTCGTTCAAGCCGTTCATCTATTCGGCGTCGCTGGAACGCGGCTTCTCGCCCGCGACCATGATCAACGACGCGCCGATCTCGTTCGACGCCGGCTCGACGGGCGGCCAGGCGTGGGAGCCGAAGAACTACGACAACAAGTACGAAGGCCCGATGTCGATGAGGCGCGGTCTGACCAAGTCGAAGAACATGATCTCGATCCGCATCCTGAACAAGATCGGCGCCCGCTACGGCCAGGAATACGCGACCCGCTTCGGCTTCGACGCGGACAAGAACCCGCCGTACCTGACCCTGGCGCTGGGCGCGGGCGCGACGACGCCGCTGCAGATGGCCGGCGCCTATTCCGTATTCGCCAACGGCGGCTACCGCATCAGCCCTTACCTCATCTCGAAGGTGACGGACGCGGACGGCAAGATCCTGTCCGAAGCGCGCCCGGACCGCGCCGGCGTCGACGCCAACCGCGTCATCGACGAACGCAACGCCTGGCTGATGGACAGCATGCTGAAGGACGTGGCGCGCTACGGCACGGCCGCGAAGGCATCGCAGGTGCTGAAGCGCCCGGACATCGCGGGCAAGACGGGCACGACGAACGATTCGATCGACGCCTGGTTCGCCGGCTACCAGCCGCACCTGGTGGGCATCGCGTGGATCGGTTACGACCAGCCGCGCAACCTGGGCAACAAGGAAACCGGCGGCGGCCTGGCGCTGCCGATCTGGATCGGCTTCATGCAGAAGGCGCTGAAGAACGAGCCGGTGGTGGAACGCCCGGCCCCGGCCGGCCTCGTGCAGTACGGCGACGAGTATTACTATGCCGAGAACCCGCCGGGCACGGGGGTGCAGTCGCTCGACGTAGGGGCCGCGCAGCCGGCGGCGGCGGAGCAGAAATCGCGCGACGCGGTGCGCAACGAGTTGTTTTAACGCGAACGATGCRTTGCGCATAGGGTGGGCACCCCGTGCCCACGCGTGACGCCAACACATCGCGAACGTCACGCGTGGGCGGAGGCCGCCCACCCTACGCGCTGGCTCACCGGAGCTTGACCGGCGCCCCGCCCTGCTCCGTGGCGAAATCGGACAACGACGTGAAAAACTCCGTGTTGTCGCGCGTATTACGCCACTCGTCGCCCACGCGCTTGTAGTGAAAACCGCCCGCGCGTGCGGCGATCCACATTTCCTGCAACGGCGCCTGGCTGTTGACGATGATCTTCGAGCCGTTGTCGACGAACTCGATCTCGAGCACGTTGCCGCTGCGCTTGCATTCGACGTCGACGACGTCCTGCTCGAACAGGCGGTCGAACGCCTGTTCGATCTCGGCCAGCGTGGACTCGGCCAGGTCCAAAAATTCCGATTCGGTCATGCTACACTCCAAGGTCTGCTAATCAAACCGTGATTCTAATCGTGAAGTCCCCATTTGCGCTCCTGACCAGCCTGGCGACCCTGATGGCGCTGTCGGCCTGCGGCCAAACCGGCCCGCTCTACATGCCCAAGCTCCCCGCCCGGTCCGCCGCAGCGCCCACCAGCGCAGCGCCGGCCGGCACGACGAATTCCACGGGCACGGCCATCCGGATCACGCCACCGGCTCCCGCCGCCGGCGTCACACCGCCGGTCGGCAACTCCAACGCCAACAATACGCAAGCCCCGAACCAGCCCCCGCCGGCCACCCAACAGTAAGCACCCGTCAGCAAATAAGCACATCCATGTCGCACTTCACCTACCAAGACGGCGTCCTGCACGCCGAACGCGTCCCCCTGTCCAGGATCGCCACCGAACACGGCACCCCGACCTACGTCTATTCCAAAGCCCAGCTGCTGGAAAACTTCGCCGGCTACGCGCGCCCATGCGCAAACCGCGATGCACTCGTCTGCTATGCGATGAAGGCGAACTCCAACCTGGCCATCCTCAACCTGCTGGCGCAGCAAGGCGCCGGCTTCGACATCGTCTCGGGCGGCGAACTGCTGCGCGTGATCGCCGCCGGCGGCGATCCGGGCAAGGTGATCTTCTCGGGCGTGGGCAAAACCGCGGCCGAGATCGCGCTGGCGCTGGAAAAAGGCATCCTGTGCTTCAACGTCGAGTCGATCCCGGAACTGGACCGCATCAACGAGGTCGCCGGCCGCATGGGCAAGCGCGCTCCCATCTCGCTGCGCGTGAACCCGAACGTCGATCCGAAGACCCACCCGTACATCGCCACCGGCCTGAAGGCCAGCAAGTTCGGCGTCGCGTTCTCGGACGCGCTGGAGACCTATCGCACCGCGGCGAAACTGCCGCACCTGGACGTCGTCGGCATCGACTGCCACATCGGCTCGCAGTTGCTGGACGACGCCCCGCTGCTGGAAGCGCTGAACAAGCTGATCGATCTGATCGACACGCTGGCGCTCGACGGCATCCACCTCCACCACCTGGACGTGGGCGGCGGCCTGGGCATCGACTACGGTACGGGCGAGGATTCGCCGGTACCGATCGCCCACTACGTCGAGCGCGTGTTCGCGCGCGTGGATGCCTGGCGCGCCGAGAAGCATGGCGGCAAGCCGATCAAGGTGATCTTCGAGCCGGGCCGCTCGATCGTCGGCAACACGGGCGCGCTGCTGATGTCGGTGGAATTCCTCAAGCCGGGCGAAGAGAAGAATTTCTGCGTCGTCGACGCCGCCATGAACGACATGGCGCGTCCCACGTTGTACCAGGCCTGGATGGACGTCAAGCCGGTCGTGCAGCGCGCAGGTAGCCCCGTGACCTACGACCTCGTCGGCCCCATCTGCGAATCGGGCGACTGGCTCGCGCGCGATCGCGCGCTGGCCGTGGCGCCGGGCGACGTGCTGGCGATGATGGCGGCGGGCGCCTATGGGTTCACGATGTCCTCGAACTACAATACGCGCGGCCGCGCGGCCGAGGTGCTCGTCGATGGGGACCAGGTGCACGTGATCCGCCGGCGCGAGATGCCGGAAGAGCTGTTTGCGCTGGAAACCATCGTTCGTTGATCGACATGAAAAGGTGGGCTCGGGGAGCCCACCCTACGCAGGATTCAATAATCGGGTCGCACACGCCGTAGGGTGGGCACCCCGTGCCCACCATCACGCAATCACTCCCGTCCTCGTGACCGGTCATCCGGCCACATCTGCGCCGCGCACGCGGCCGCCTGCTCGTTCCAGCGCCCGCCCAGGTCGAGGCAACGTTCCAGCAAGCCATAGCGCGGCCTCCCCATGCCAAAAACGAGCACGAGGGCCAGTACGACGACGATTACCAGCGCGAGGGGCCACTTCATGTCACACAGTATGCATTACGGTCTCCGGTCATGATCGCACGGAAGCAGGGGCAGGAGGTTTTTCGGTGTTGGCGCGCATGCGGGCCACGCTCCACCATACGCGCAACAGCAGCAGCACGCCGACGACAGTGCCCCACACGATGGGCTGTTCGAAGTTGTGCTTGCCCGCCTTCATCCACCAGTAATGCAGGATCGCCAGCGGCGCGATCGCGTAGATCAGCTGGTGCAGCCGGGCCCAGTTGCGGCCGAGCCGCCTGATCATCGCATTCGTGCTCGTCGCGGCCAGCGGCACGAGCAGCACGAAGGCGGCGAAGCCGACCGTGATGAATGGCCGCTTGAGCACGTCCTTCCACATGGCGGCCACGTCGAAGAAATGGTCGAACCACAAGAAGGTCGTGAAATGCATGAAGGCGTAGAAGAACGTATACAAGCCTACCATGCGGCGCAGCCGGACGAGCCAGTTCCAGCCCGTCAGGCGCCGCAGCGGCGTGATGGCGAGCGTGGCGCACAGCAGGTACAGGGCCCAGTCGCCGCTGCCGTGCGTGAGGAATTCGACCGGGTCGACCGGCACGCCGGCCGCCGTCAGCCACGCCATGCGCAGAAACGGCAGCAGGGCCAGCGCGAACAGGACGGCCTTGATCGCCTTGAACTGTCTGGGGGTCGGATTGAATACCATGACGGCCCCGCTCAATAAAACTTCTTGAGATCCATGCCGGTGTACAGCGAGGCGACCTCGTTATAGCCGTTGAACATCAGCGTCTTGCGCTTGGGCGTGAACAGCCCGCCTTCGCCGATGCGCCGCTCCGTCGCCTGCGACCAGCGCGGATGGTCGACGTTCGGGTTCACATTCGAATAAAAACCGTATTCGTCGGGGGCGATACCGTTCCAGGCCGTGCGCGGCTGGTCGCGCAGGAAACGGATCTTGACGATGGATTTAGCGGACTTGAAGCCATATTTCCACGGCACGATGATGCGGACGGGCGCGCCGTTCTGGTTCGGCAGCACCTGGCCGTACATGCCCACGGTCAGCAACGCGAGCGGGTGCATGGCCTCGTCCATGCGCAGGCCTTCCACGTACGGCCAGTCGAGCACGCGGCTCTTCACGCCCGGCATCTGGCTGCGGTCGGCCAGGCTCGTGAATTCGATGAATTTTGCGTTACCCGTCGGCTCGACCTGCTTGATGAGGTTGGACAGCGAATAGCCGACCCACGGAATCACCATCGACCAGCCCTCGACGCAGCGCAGCCGGTAGACCCGTTCTTCCAGCGGCGCCAACTTGACCAGACGGTCGAGGTCGAGCGTCATCGGCTTCTTGACTTCGCCTTCGACCTGCACGGTCCACGGCCGGGTGCGCAGGGTGTGCGCATTGGCGGCCGGGTCGGACTTGTCCGTGCCGAATTCATAGAAATTGTTGTAGTGCGTGGCGTCCTCGAACGGGGTCTGCTTCTCGTTCGTCGCAAACGCCGGKTTGCGCGTGGCGGGCAGTTTTTGCACGGCGTCCTGGGCAAACGCTTCGCGCGTGGCCATTTCCCACAGCGAGGAGCCGGCCACAGCCGTTGCCGCGACTTTGGCAAGGAAGGCGCGCCGGCCCTCGTAGACCTCGCGCGGCGTGATTTCGGACGGGAACGGCAAATCGATGCCGTTCGGATTTTTTCTGATCAACATGGCGGCTCCGGCTGTAAACATTGTTTCTCGCGACATATCAACGTTACACCATCTGCCGCCGTACGGTCGTCCGGGCGTCGATTTGTTACCAATTGCCTCCAACGGACATAATTGGACATATTACAAAGCGGACATCACAGCTTGCCGTACGAGTGCAAGCCCGACAGGAACATGTTCACGCCCAGGAACGCGAACGTGGTCACGACGAGGCCGATCAGCGCCCACCACGCCGCCGCGCGGCCGCGCAGGCCGGACATCAAACGCATGTGCAGCCACGCCGCATAGTTCAGCCAGACGATCAGCGCCCACGTCTCCTTCGGGTCCCACGACCAGTAGCCGCCCCACGCCTCGGCCGCCCACAGCGCGCCCAGGATCGTGGCAACCGTAAAGAACGCGAAGCCGACGGAGATGGCCTTGTACATGACGTCGTCCAGCACTTCCAGCGCCGGCAGGCGGTCGGCCAGGATGCCGTGCGACTTCAGCAGATAGGCCGAGCCGACCATGGCGGCGAGCGCGAACGTGCCGTAGCCGATGAAGTTGGCAGGCACGTGGATCTTCATCCACCAGCTCTGCAGCGCGGGCACGAGGGGCTGGATCTCGGCGGCGTCGCGCGCCACCGTGTACCACAACAGGAAGCCGACCGCGGCCGAGATCACGAGCAGCACGAACGGACCCAGCTGGCGCGTTTTATAACGCTGTTCGTAGTACAGGTAGAACGTCGCCGTGATCATCGAGAACAGGATGAACACTTCGTACAGGTTCGACACGGGGATGTGCCCGACGTCCGTGCCGATCAGGTAAGACTCGTACCAGCGCACCATCATGCCCGTGAAACCCAGCACGACGGCGGCCCAGCACAGCTTCGACCCGACACTGCCGCCGAACGGCGAGCGCGTGAGCAGGCCCAGCCAGTAGAACGCGGTGGAGAACACGAACAGCGCACTCATCCACAGGATCGCGGACTGGCTCGACAACATGTACTTCAGGAAGAATTTCTGGTTGGCGGCATCGAGCGAGCCGCCGTACAACGCCACGGCCCACAGCGCCAGCAGGGCCACGAGCGGCATCAGCCAGCGCACCGGCTTGAACGTCCAGCCGACGAAGGCGAACGTGGGCGCGGCCAGCACCAGGATCGCCTGTTCGTAGATGTCCATGTAGGCGCCAAAGCGGCTCAGTGCGTACAGTGCGGCCGCCAGCAGGCCGGCGCCGAACAGCCAGTCGATGGCCGTGAGGCGCTTGAAAAAGCCGGGCGGCCGGGTGTACGCCTCAGGCGAGCGCGCTTGCGATGCGGATGACATGTCCATGGGTATCTCCTTGATGCTTGCTCTGCTTACTTGCTCTGGTAGCTTACGCCGATTGCGGCAATTTGTTTTTCAGGTCTTCGTATTCGCGCTCGAAGTCGAGCGTCCTGCGTTGCGTGCTCATGGCCATCAGTGCGTGCGCGCCGCCGTCCGGCACCGGCTTCACCCACACCCAGAT
>NZ_JBFUDR010000166.1:0-13519 GCF_056404615.1 Massilia sp. P2_C2
GGCTCGCCTCGCGCAGCGCGGCCGTGTCGACCATGTGCGCGCTGAGCAGCCCGGCCCAGCGCAGCAGTGCCGCGCAGGCGTCGGCGTGGTCGAACAGCCCGTGCAGATACGTGCCCAGCACCTGGCCGTCATCCGAGCAGGCGCCTTCCGGCCGGCCGTCGATCTCGAACGCGGGCCGAACGAGCGCGCCGCCCGTCGATACGCCCATGTGGATCTCGTAGCCGGTGACGGATGCGCCCAGCGCATCGGGCGCGAACGCGCAGCGGCCGCTCACCTGCGCCAGGTGTTTCTGGCGCGTCAGCGTCGTGTCCAGGTCGAGCAGGCCCAGTCCCGTCGAGCGGCCGGCCGCCGCTTCCACGCCGTGCGGATCGTCCACGGATGCGCCCAGCATCTGGAAACCCCCGCAGATGCCGATCACCTTGCCGCCGTAGCGCAGGTGGCGGCGGATGCGGTCCGGCCAGCCCTGCGCCTGCAGCCACGCGAGGTCGCCGCGCGTGTTCTTGCTGCCCGGGAGGATGATCAGGTCCGCATCCGGCACCGGCTCGCCTTCGCGCACGAAGCGCAGGTCGACGTCGGGATGCACGCGCAACGCATCGAAGTCCGTGTGGTTGCTCATCCGCGGATAGCTGGGGACGACGATGCGAAACGCGCCGCCGCCCGGCGCGACGGCCTGCACGGCGTCTTCCGCATCGAGATACAGCCCGTGCAGATAGGGCAGCACGGCAAGCACGGGCTTGCCCGTCTGCTGCTCCAGCCAGTCCAGGCCGGGTTCGAGCAGCTTGATGTCGCCGCGGAAGCGGTTGATGACGAAGCCGGCGATGCGCGCCCGCTCGCTGTCCGACAGGCAGGCCAGCGTACCGACGATGTGCGCGAACACGCCGCCGCGGTCGATGTCCGCGACGAGGATCACCGGGCAGCCGACGGCTTCCGCGAACCCCATGTTGGCGATGTCGCGGTCGCGCAGGTTGATCTCGGCCGGGCTGCCGGCGCCTTCCACGATCACGGCGTCATACTGATCGCGCAGGCGTGCATGCGATTCCAGCACGGCCTGCATGGCCACCGTCTTGTACTGGTGGTAGTCGCGCGCGTTCATCTCGGCGCGCACGCGGCCGTGGATGATGACCTGCGCGCCGATGTCGCTCGACGGTTTCAGCAGTACCGGGTTCATGTCGGTATGGGGTTCGACGCCGGCGGCGATGGCCTGCAGGGCCTGGGCGCGGCCGATCTCGCCGCCGTCGCTCGTGACGGCGCTGTTCAGGGCCATATTCTGCGGCTTGAACGGCGCCACGCGCACGCCGCGCCGGCGCAGCAGGCGGCACAGCGCGGCCACGAGGGTGCTCTTGCCGGCATCCGACGTCGTGCCCTGCACCATCAGGGTGGGATACGGGAAGTGCGTCATGGGCGGCGGTGGCTGCGCGCCAGTTCGAGCTTCTCGCACAACTGCGCGGCGCCGGCGATCATGCGTGGGCCCGAACGGTTGAGCAGATTGCCGTCGATCGTGAACAGATTGTCGTTGCGGACCGCCGTCAGCGTGCCGTACGGCTTCCACAGGTTCACGCCGCCGTAGTTTTTTTCCGCCGTCGCGAAGATCGCTTCCGGATTCTCCTGCAGCACGGCCTCGATCGACACGACGGGTGCCGTCACGGGCAGTTTGTCGAAGATGTTCTCGCCGCCGCAGAGGCGCAGCGCGTCGCTGACGATGTGGCGGCCGTTCAGCGTGTACAGCGGCTTGTCCCATACCTGGTAGAAGCTGCGCACGATGGGACGCTTCGCATAGCGGCTGCGCAGGCTGGCGATCTTGCCGCGCAGGTCGGCGGCGGCCGGGCCGGCGACGGCGTCGGTGCCCATCAGCTGGCCCAGTTTCTGCACGTTGTCCGCGATGTCTTCCAGCTTTTGCGGCTCGCTGTGGAACATCGGGATGCCGAGCTTCTGCACCATCTCGATCTGGCGCTCCGAACTGCCGTGGCGCCAGACGACGATCAGGTCGGGTTTCAGGGCCATGATGCGTTCCAGGTCGACTTCGCGGTTCGAGCCGACCTGCTGGATCTTCTTCGCTTCTTCCGGAAAATCGCTGTACGAGACGACACCCACCACGTGGCTGCCGCCGCCGGCCGCGAACAACAGTTCCGTGACGTGCGGCGCCAGCGAGATCACGCGCTGGGCCGGCCTGGCCACGGTGACGGTGCTGCCGCCGTCGTCCTTGACGCTGATGGCGGCATGCGCCTGCAGGCTTGCCGCGAGCAGGACCGCGCCCGCGATGGTCGTTCGTTTCATATGGTTTTCCATTCCTTGAGTGCCTGTTCGATGCGGCGCCATTCGGATTCGTTCTCCGGCAGGCCGATGCGGATGCCGTGCGTGCTGCCTGCGAAGAGCCTGACCCAGATCGCGCGCCGCGCCATGTGTTCGTGAAAGGCCTCGGCACGCGGTTCCGCCCACCAGTGGAACAGCGGCGTGCCGTGCGCGTCGATGCCGTGCTCGGCCAGCAGCGCGTGCATGCGTGCGCCGTCGCGCGCGAGGCGGGCCTGCGTCGCCTGCTGCCAAGCCCGGTCGCGCAAGGCGGCGAGGGCGATGTCCTGCGCCGGACCGCTGACGGCCCATGGCCCGAGTAACTCGTCCAGCGCCGCCAGCAGCGAGGGTTCTGCACCGACGAAGCCGAGCCGCAGTCCCGCCAGGCCAAAGAATTTACCGACCGAGCGCAGCACGATCAATCCCGGACGGTTCGCATGGCCGGCGACGCTCAGCGAGCGTGCCGTATCGCCGAACGCTTCGTCGACGACGAGCCAGCCGCCGCGCGCCGCCAGGCGCTCTGCCCAGTCCAGCAGCTGCCCTGGTGCCACCGTCGCACCGGTCGGGTTGTTCGGATTGACGACGACGACCACGTCGCTGTCCGCCACGGCGTCGTCCAGTGCATCGTAGGCCACCTGGCGCATGGCGTGGCCGTGCCGGCCCCAGTGATGGGCGTGTTCCGCATACGACGGCGCGGACACCGTCACGCGTGCCGGTCCGGCCAGCCCGGCCCGCAGGCAGGGCAGTGCCTGGATCGCGGCCTGCGTTCCGGCCACCGGCAGCAGGTGTGGCGCGCCATAGTAGTCGCACGCTGCGCGCACGAAGGCGGGATCGGGCTCGGGCAGGCGTCGCCACGCATCGGGCGCGAGGGCCGGCGCCGGATACCCATGCGGATTGATGCCGGTCGAGAGGTCGATCCAGTCCATGCCGCCGTAGCGCTGCTGCGCGGCGCGCAGGTTGCCGCCGTGTTCAGGCATGAATCACCCCATCCAGTAGGTACAGCACACCCGCGGCAACGAGCACCCACAGCAGCGTCGTGCGCCATACGAGGCGCCAGGCGCGTACGATGTCGTCGGCGCTCGCGTCTGGACCGCTGCCGAGCGGGGGGCGCAGTTCCGTCACGCCGTCGTACACGGCCGCGCCGCCGAGCGAAACGCCCAGCGCGCCGGCGCCGCTGGCCATCACCGGGCCGGCGTTCGGGCTGCTCCATGCGGGCGCCTGCGTGCGCCAGCAGCGCCAGGCCAGCAGCCGGCCCCGTTGCGCCAGCAGTACATACGACAGGGCGGTCAAACGCGCCGGCACGTAGTTCAATACGTCGTCCACGCGCGCGGCCACGCGGCCGAACAGGTTGAAGCGCTCGTTGCGGTAGCCCCACATGGCGTCCAGCGTGTTCGCGAGGCGGAACAGCACGACACCGACGCCGCCGCCGGCGAGGAACCAGAACAGGGTGCCGAACACGGCGTCGTTGCCGTTTTCCAGCAGCGATTCGGCCCCGGCCCTGGCGAGATCCGCTTCCGATGCCCGCGCCGTGTCGCGGCTGACGATGCGCGCGGTCAGCTTGCGTGCGCCTGCCAGATCGCCGCCGGTCAGCGCCGCATGGATCGGCAGCGTGTGGTCGCGCAGGCTGCGCAGCCCGATGCCGAGGTACAGCAGCAACGCGTGCGCGGCCGGGCCGCCGTGCGCGCACGCGAACCAGGCAAGTGCGGATAAAGGCAGCACGGCCAGCATCCATGCGAACAGGCCGCGCACGATGCGCACACGTCCTCTGTTCAGGCGGCGTTCCAGCGCGGACGCCAGCCGGCCGAAGCCGACGAGCGGATGCCAGCGCCGCGCCTCGCCCAGCAGCAGGTCCAGCAGCACGCCCGCGACGAGCGTCAGCGCGAGTGCCGGCGGCGACAGGCCGCTCAGCACGGCGGGCCTTTCAGCGCGAGGGGCAGGCCGGCCGCGACGAACAGCACGCGTTCACAGCGCGCCGCGACGTCCTGGTTCAGTCGGCCCGCTTCGTCCACGAATGCGCGCGATATGGCGCCGTAGGGCACGATGCCCATGCCGACTTCGTTCGATACGAAGATGACGTCGCCGGCGCCTGGCTCGTCCAGCCAGGCCAACAGCGCCGCGCGTTCGCCGACGAACGACGGCGGCAGGTCGATGGGGCCGACCTCGGGATAATCCTCGTGCTTCGAGAACATCAGGTTCGTGAGCCACAAGGTCAGGCAGTCGACGAGCACGATGCGCCCAGGCGCGCACACGGCGCGCAGCGTCGCGGCCAGCGCCGTCGCTTCCTCCACGGTCTGCCATTCGGCCGGCCGGCGCGCACGGTGGTGCGCGATGCGCGCCGTCATCTCGGCGTCGCCCGCGTACRACGTCGCGACATACACAACTTCCTTGCCGGACGCGCGCGCAAGGCGTTCGGCCAGCCCGCTCTTGCCGGACCGCGCGCCGCCGAGGATCAGCGTGCGCGTCATGCCAGGTCTCCGCGCAGCAGGCTCGCTGCGCTTGCCGGGTTCGATGCGAAGAACGCATGGAAGTAAGACGCCGTCAGCGAGCCGACCCGGTACACGGCCTCGCCCTGCGCGCCGGACGGGTGTTTGACCGTCCACGCGGAGGGGGAGACGGAAGTCTCCAGACGCGAATAGTGGAACGTGTGGCCGCGCATCTGCCCGGCCTGCGTGGCGAGGCCCTGCGATCCCAGTCCGGCGAGGCGCGGCTGCATCAGCACGCGACCCTCCAGCAGGCCCGCCATCGGCCAGGCATTGCCATCCTTGTCGGCGAGGGAGTCCGCCAGCGCCATCATGCCGCCGCATTCGGCGAGGATGGGCAGGCCGGTGGCATGCGCCGCGCGGATCGATGCCTGCCAGTGTGTTGCCCGCGCCAGCGCTTCGCCGTGCAGTTCCGGGTAGCCGCCCGGCAGGTAGACGGCATCGGCATCCTGCGGCACCGCCTCGTCGGCCAGCGGCGAGAACCAGCGTACCTGCGCGCCGAGCGTTTCCAGCGTGTCGACGTTGGCCGGATACAGGAAACAGAACGCGGCGTCGCGCGCGATCGCCACCGTCTTCCCGGCCAGCAGCGGCGGAACCGGCGTTTCCGGTACGGCGTCATCCAGCAACTGCGTGGGCAGCGCGTTCCACGCTGCCTCGTCCAGCCGCAACTGGTCGGCCAGGTCGTCGAGGAGGGCGTCGATGTCGTCGACTTCGCCCGGCACGACGAGGCCCAGGTGGCGTTCCGGCAGGCTGCGCGCCTGCTTCGGCAAGGTGGCGAGCAGCGGGATGTCGCGCAGCGATGCCGCCACCATGCGGCCATGCCCTTCGCTGGCCACGCGGTTGGCGACGACGCCGGCCATCCGCACGGGACCGTAGTCGCGCAGGCCCAGCACGACGGCGCCCACCGTCTGCGCCATCGCGGCCGCATCGACCACGGCCAGCACGGGCAGGTCGAACGCGCGCGCGAGGTCGGCGGCCGACGGATCGCCGTCGTACAGGCCCATCACGCCCTCGACGAGCACGACGTCCGCTTCGCGCGCGGCGCGGGCGAGGCGCTGGCGGCTCTGCTCCAGGCCGACCATCCACAGGTCGAGCGTATGGACCTTCGCGCGGCTCGCGTGTTCGAGCACCATCGGGTCGATGAAATCGGGGCCGCACTTGAACACGTGCACCCGCTGGCCCATGCGGCGCAGCCGGCGCGCGAGTGCGGCCGTCACCGTCGTCTTGCCCTGGCCGGACGCGATGGCGGCCACGAGCAGCATGCGCGCGCCGACGGACATTACCACTCCGTCCCGGCCTGGGCCGTGATGCCCGCCCGGAAGGCGTGCTTGACGTCGTTCATTTCCGAGACCGTGTCCGCCACGGCGATGAGTTCCGGCGGTGCGCCGCGGCCCGTCACGACGACGTGCTGCATCTCGGGACGGTCGAGCAGGTCGGCGATCACGGTGTGCACGTCCAGGTAGCGATATTTCAGGGCGATGTTCAGCTCGTCCAGTACGACGAGGCCGTAGACGGGATCGGAGAGGAAGCGGCGCGCCTGCTCCCAGGCTTCTTGCGCCTTGGCGACGTCGCGTTCGCGGTCCTGCGTCTCCCACGTATAGCCTTCGCCCATCGCGTGGAAGCTGACGTCGTCGGGAAAGCGGCGCAGGAACAGCTCGTCGCCGGTGGACATGGCGCCCTTGATGAACTGGACGACGCCGACCTTCATGCCGTGGCCGAGGGCCCGGCCGACCATGCCGAACGCGCTCGAGCTCTTGCCCTTRCCGTTGCCGGTGTTGACGATGATGATGCCGATCTTCTTGTCGGCCGCGGCGATCCTGGCGTCGATGATCGCCTTCTTGCGTTCCATGCGCGCGCGGTGGCGCTCGTTCAGTGCGGCTGTCTGTTCGGGTGTCATTTCAGTCATGTTGGGTCTCCAGGGGGATGAAGATGCGGCGGCCCCCGTGTTCGATCGCATCGATCGGATGGCCGAGATAGCTGCTCAGCAGCGGTGCCTGCATGGCGTCGTCGACGGTGCCGGCATGCCAGCGGCCGTCGCCCATCAGCAGCAGGGCGTGGGTGGAGATACTGTGTGCAAGGTTCAGGTCGTGACCGATCATCACGACCGTCTTGCCGCTTTGCCGGCACAGGCGCGAGAGCAGCGACATCGTGCGCATCTGGTGCGCGAGGTCGAGGGCGTTGGCCGGTTCGTCCAGCAGCAGTAGCGGCGTGTCCTGGGCCAGCAGCGCGGCGATGGCCACGCGCTGGCGCTCGCCGCCCGACAGCGTGCGGACGTCGCGCGCGGCCAGGTGGTCGACTTCCATCGCATCGAGGGCGGCCAGCGCCGCGTGGTGGTCGTCGCTGTGTTCCCAGTAGCGGTTGGCGTGATACGGGTGCCGCGCCGACAGCACGGTTTCCATCACGTTGTAGGCAAAGGCATCGCTGCGCGCCTGCGGCAGGTAGGCCCGCTCATGCGCCAGCGCTTCCAGCGGCCAGGTGGACAATGCCCGTCCGTGCAGCTCGACCGTGCCGTTTTCCGGCGCGCGCAGGCCGGCCAGGGTGCGCAGCAGCGTGCTTTTGCCGGCGCCGTTGCGGCCGATGATGGACCAGCATTCGCCGGCGTCGACCAACCAGTCGAGGCCCCGCACGAGCACGCGTGAGCCGGCGCGCAGTTCCAGTTGTCGGGTCGCGATCATCATTTGCGCAGGCGGTGCAGCTGGTAGAGGAAGATGGGCGCGCCGATCAGCGCCGTGATGGCGCCGACGGGCAGCTGGGTTGGCGCGACGACCGTGCGCGCGACGGTATCGCACAGCACGAGCAGGCTGCCGCCGCCCAGCACGGCGGCCGGCACCAGCACGCGGTGGTCCGGGCCGAACGCGAAGCGGCAGGCATGCGGCACGATCAGGCCGACGAAGCCGATGGCACCGGCGCTCGTCACGGCGCTCGCCGTCAGGATGGCCGACACGAAGAACAGGCCCTTGCGCACGGCGCCGACGCGCACGCCCAGCGTGGCTGCGGCTTCCGCGTGCAGCGCGAGCATGTTCATCGCGCGCGCGTTGCGCAGCGCGTACGCGAGCGCGGCGCCCAGCACGATCCAGGGCAGCGCGCGCAGCGGTGTGCCGGCCAGGTCGCYGATCATCCAGAACACCATGCTGCGCAAACGGCCTTCCGGTGCGATCGACAGCATCAGCGTCACGAGGGCCATGCTGGCCGACGACATGATGACGCCGGTGAGCAGCAGCATCGACGTGCCGCCTTCGGCCGCCACGCCGCCGCGCATGTCGCGCCGCGCCAGCAGGTACAACAGCAGCGACACCGTCACGGCGCCGGCCATCGCCGCGGCGTCGACGGTGGCGGCCGCACACAGCATCAGCAGGGCGAACAGCGCGCCGACCGAAGCGCCGGCCGAGATGCCGAGCACGTACGGGTCGGCGAGCGGATTGCGCAGCAGGGCCTGCATCATGACGCCGGCCAGCGCGAGCGCGCCGCCGGTGACGAAGGCCATCAGCGCGCGGCCGGCGCGCAGCTCGACGAGCGACGCGGCCAGCGACTCGGGCCGGCCGTGCAACACCTGCGCCACCGCCTCCGGCAGCTCGGCCGGCGCGACGGCGATCGATCCGCTCATGCCCGCGATGAGCAGGCTGGCGAGCGCCGCGCACAGCAGCACGGCGAGGATCGGGACGGCGCGCTGGCGCTGGGACGGTGGAACAAGGTGCATGGCTCGTCGGAACATAGTGATTAACGCATGCCGTAACGGATACCTGTGAACCAGGTGCGCCCGGCCGTGCCGTAGTTGCGCGCCAGCTCGTAGTGCTTATCAAGCGCATTGTCGACACGGACCAGTATTGACCAGTCACGCGTCATGTGCCAGGTAGTGTACAGGTTCAGCAGGCCGTAGCCACCAAGGCGATTGACATTCGCGGCATCGTCGAAGCGGCGGCCGGACAGCTGCAGCTCGACGCCGGCGTCCACCGGACCCGCGGTGTAGTCGGCCGCGAAGCTGGCGTGGCGGCGCGCGCGGCGGGCCAGCTGCTTGCCGGTCGTTTCGTCGCGCGGATCCTGCAGGTCGGCGCTGGCGCGCAGGTCGAGGTTGCCGATGCGCGTGTCAGCTGCGAGCGTGAGACCTTCCAGCAGCGCGTGGTCGACGTTGTATGCGCAGCTGCCCGTGGGACGGCCGGGGCAGGGTGTGACGGACACGATCATGTCGGTCAGGCGGTTGCGGTAGTAATTCGCCTGCAGGTCGACGCCGGCCACGCGGTATTGCACGCCCGCTTCCGCATTGCGACCTTGTTCCGGCTTGTTCGACGACAGGCCGTAGTTCGGGTAATACAACTCGTTGAACGTGGGTGCGCGGAAGCTCGTGCCGAAGCTCGCGGTGGCACGCAGGTCCTTCGTGAACTCGTAGCCGTAGCCGGCCGCGCCTGTCGTCTTCGTGCCGTATTCGGAACGGTCGGTGCGCGCGCTGAGGTCGAGCCGGTGGCTGCCGCGGCGCAGGTCGTATGCGGTCGCGACGGAATTGGTGATGCGCGTGCGGTTCAGGTTCTGGATGGAGCTGGACAGGACCTGCTCCTTGCGGTGGCCGGCCAGGACCTGCAGCGTGTCGCCGTTCAGGTCGAACGTGTTCTGCCACGTGAACTCGTCCTGGCGCGTGTTCAGTTGCGACCTGCCCGTCGGTGCCGTGCTCGTGAAGCTGCCGAGTTTATCTTCCGAGCGCGCCGCCTGGATGCTGCTGTGCCAGTTGGGCGTGAAGCGGTCGTTCAGGAAGACGCCGTAGTTGTCGACTTCCTGGATGTTGTGGGCGTCGAAGCTGGAGCTGCCGTTGTCGTATTGCGCGTTCAGGCGGCTTTGCAGGAATTGCGCGCCGATCTCGTGGTCCTCGGCCAGGCGCAGCGCGACGCGGCCGTTGACGCTGTTGCGCGTATAGCCATCGTCGTCGGCGTTGTAGCCGAACGCGCCGGGCCGCGTGGCCGAGAAGCCGTCCGATTCTTCGTGCGCGCCGGAGAGCGCATAACTGACGCCGTGTTCTCCGCCCGTCGAGCCGCTCACGCTGGCGTCGTACTTGTTGGTGCCGTAGGTGCCGCCGCCCGCGCTGGCGCTGAACGCCGGCTGACCTTGGCTCTTCTTCGTGAAGATCTGCACGACGCCGCCGATGGCGTCGGCGCCGTACAGGGAGCTCAGGGTACCGTACACGATCTCGATGTGGTCGACGGCGGACAGGGGAATCGCATTCCACGCGGCCGCGCCGGTGGTCGCGGAACCGATGCGCACGCCGTCGACGAGCACGGCGACCTGGTTGCTGTTGGCGCCGCGCAGGAATACGGTGGTGTTGGTGCCGGCGCCGCCGTTGCGGGCGATCTCGATGCCGCGCTGGCGACGCAGCACGTCGGCCACGGAGCCGGCGCCGGCACGGGCGATTTCTTCGCTCGTGATGACGACGGTGTCGGGAATGACTTCGTCGGCA
Source organism: Massilia sp. P2_C2 (assembly GCF_056404615.1). Taxonomy (NCBI): domain Bacteria; kingdom Pseudomonadati; phylum Pseudomonadota; class Betaproteobacteria; order Burkholderiales; family Oxalobacteraceae; genus Massilia; species Massilia sp. P2_C2. Next base: position 10,207 of record NZ_JBFUDR010000166.1, read on the forward strand.
TGCTGCGGCGTGCGGTTGGCGGTGACGACCACGGTGTCGGGGATCGGATCGGCGTGGGCCGGGGCGGCGACGATAAGCGGGAGCGAAAGCGCGAGCGAAAGCGCGGCCGCCTGCCGGGATACAGGAACTGACATTGACTATCTTCGTAATGGGACAACCGGCCGACGTCCCCGTCAGCCAGATGAACAGAAGCGCGGCGGGACCGCGTTTCCACCTTTTGGCCGGTATCCGGGCTGGCGAGTATGGCCGTCCGACCTTCCCATGCGGATGCACAGTGGTATGTGGAGACGGTTGCCGCGCATGCGTTCGACGAACGCGGGCGGCACTGGCTTACCGTTGCGGGGGCAGCACACGTTGGCGCAGGCTCGTGAAAGCGCGGCTTCGTGTTTCCCGTTTAACTGCGTCCGAAGAACCGGGCGCGAGCACCAAAACGCCGACATTATACGGCGTTGTCAGCCCTTCAGTACGATCAGTTCGCCGTAGACGATGCGATGCGGCGTCTGCGCCGCCCGCAGCGCAGCCTGTTCGAGCGCTTCTCCGCCATGCATTGCGGTCAGCAGGCGGATGGTGCCGGCGTGGCAGACGATGAGCGCGGAGGGCGCGTGCAGATCGTCGACGCACGCACGCACGCGGCGCGCCACGTCGAGCACGTTCTCCGCGCCGCCGGGGCGGTAATGGAGGAGGTCGGCCGTCCAGGCGTCGACGTCGCCGCGCGGGATGGCCGACCACGATTGCCGCTCCCACTCACCGAAATTCATCTCGGCCAGGCGCGCGTCGAGCGTCACGCGGCCCGGCGCCAGGCGTTCGGCCAACAGGGCGCAGCGCTGCAGGGGGCTCGACACCACGAGCAAGTCGCCCGGCAGGCCTTGCGCCGTCAGCGCGGCGTGCACGCGCGCGAGTTCCGCGTCAGGCACCGCGACGTCGCTGGCGCCGTAGCACAGTCCGGGCGCGACGTCCGGTTGCGGATGGCGCACGAGGTACAGCGTCATGCGGCCATCCAGGCGCCGTGGCCGAGCGTGGCCAGCACCGCGACATAGACCAGCGCCTCGGCCAGCTGCTGCACGGCGCCGAGACAATCGCCCGTGTAGCCGCCGAGGCGCCGCACGAACAGGCGGCCCAGCCATAGCGCCGCGGCGGCCGTCGTCAGCACCGCGGCTGACAGCGCGGCCGGCGCCATCCAGCCGGCGCCCAGCACGCACGCCGCCGGCAGCGCGCACGTCAGCGCCGCGATCGCGAATTCCGTGCCCGTCATCTGCTGCGCCAGCGGCTTGGCCTTGCCCTCGCCGCGCACATAGTCAAGCTTCCAGATCAGCGCCGTCGCCGCGAGGCGCGAGATTGGATGCGCGACGAACAGCGCGGCCACGGCGAGGTGGGGCGGCAGCAGCGCCAGCGCCGACAGCTTGGTCGTCAGCATGCATACCATGCCGATCGCGCCATAGGCACCGACGCGCGAGTCCTTCATGATCTCCAGAGCCCGTTCCTTCGTCATACCGCCGCCGAGGCCATCGCACGTGTCGGCGAAACCGTCTTCGTGGAACGCCCCCGTTATATAGATCGACGCCGCGGTCGACAGCACGGCCGCCACCGGCGCGGGCAGCACGAGCGCGGCCGCGGCATAGACGGCCGCCGTAATCGCCGCGACGACGACGCCGACGAGCGGGAAGTAGCGCGACGCGTGCTGCAGCCAGCTGGCCTCGAAGCCGACCCAGGCCGGGATCGGCAGCCGTGTGAAGAACTGCAGGGCGACGAAGAATAGCCGGATCTGGTGCATTAACTCGACTTTTCGCTGACGCTGGCCGATTCGAAGGTCGCCATCTCGTTCAGGAAGTTCGCGGCCGCGTGCAGCAGCGGCAGGGCCAGCGCGGCACCCGTGCCTTCGCCCAGGCGCAGATTCAGGTGCAGCAGCGGTTCGGCGCCGAGCGCATCCAGCATGCGTCGGTGGCCGGCTTCGTCGGAGCAGTGCGCGAACACACAGTAATCGAGGATCGCGGGGACGATGCGCGCCGCCACCAGCAGGGCGCTCGTGACGATGAAGCCGTCGATCAGCAGCACCTTGCGCAACGCGGCCGCTTGCAGCATGGCGCCGGCCATCATCGCGATTTCGAAGCCGCCGAACGTGGCCAGCACGGCGAGCGGGTCGTCGACGCCGGCGTGGCGCTGGACGGCCGCCTCGATCACGCGCTGCTTGCTCAGGACGCCTTCCGGCGACAGACCCGTGCCCGCGCCGACGCAGTCCGCGACGGGAATCCCCGTCAGCTTGTGCATCAGCGCGGCCGCGGCCGTCGTATTCCCGATGCCCATCTCGCCGAAGCCGACCACGTTGCCGGGCAGGTCCGCGGCGAAGGCCATGCCGTGTTCGAGCGCGGTCGCACACTGTTCGGGTGTCATCGCCGCATCGAGCGCGAAGTTGCGCGTGCCATGCGCAACCTTGCGGTCGACGAGACCGGGGCGGGGGCCGAAGTCATGATTGACGCCCGCATCGACCACGTGCAGGTCGCAGCCGTTCTGACGCGCGAACACGTTGATCGCGGCGCCCTGGGCCAGGAAGTTCTCGACCATCTGCCACGTGACATCCTGTGGGTAGGCGGACACGCCCTCGGCGACGACGCCATGGTCGCCTGCGAATACGAGGATGGCCGGCTTCCTGATCGTGGGGGAGGTCGTGGCCTGGGCCAGGCCCAGGCGGCTGGCCAGCCGTTCGAGCGCACCGAGGCTGCCCAACGGCTTGGTCTTGTTATTGATGGCGGCCGTGAGCGCGGCGGTGAGATCGGGTGCGGTTGTGGGGGCGATATGCGGGAAGCGCATGGGTACTCCATGGATGGAAGGCGGTAAAGATAGCACACGAGCAACCGGAAAATTCTTACGATCGCCCCCTTGCATACCTCCGATTCGATTTGCTATAGTTCGCGTCCTGCTTCTGCAGCGCATAAAAAGTTTAATTGAATCAACCAATTAAGCTTGTCAGGCCGGTCAGGTTGAGTGTGTTGCGGAAAAACGAGGGGTTGACGAGTTAAGCGAAACACTGCATAATCTCACTTCTCTGCTGCTGACGAACAAAACGATTCGCAAGCGCAGCAAGGCAGTACCGGATACCGATCTTTAACAATAAACAGTCGATAAGTGTGGGCGTTTGATGAGGTGCCAGCAGTCGCGTAAGTGGCTGCTGAATGCTTAAATTATCAAATGTTCACGCAAAAGAAATACGTTGCTCAGCAATGAGTGACGGTCAGTATTTTGAGTGAGCGATCTGCTGTTGGCGAAAGCCGATGGCAAAAACAGGAATTAAACTGAAGAGTTTGATCCTGGCTCAGAT
>NZ_JBFUDR010000167.1:0-13515 GCF_056404615.1 Massilia sp. P2_C2
GATTCGCGTATGCACGTAGCGTTCCTGGGCCCCGTGCACGCGGATCGCCCGTAAAGCAGCGGCTATCTGGTCGTCGCTGGTAAATATCGCACCACCGTCTCCGTAACAGCCGAGYGGTTTGCTCGGGAAGAAACTGGTACAAGCCAGTTGCGACAGGTTGCCGCTGCGTCGACCGCCATAGGTGGCGCCAAAACTCTGCGCCRCGTCTTCGATGACCGCAAGCTGGTGCTGGCTGGCCAAGGCATTGATAGCGTCCATGTCGGCGCACTGGCCGTACAGTGACACCGGAATGATGGCCCGGGTGCGCGGTGTTATGCGCTCGGCAATGCGGTCGACACTGATATTGCCCGTGTCGGGTTCGACGTCCGCAAACACCGGACGCGCGCCTGCCAAAACAATGACTTCGGCAGTGGCGATGAAGGAGAACGGCGTGGTAATCACTTCATCACCAGGGCCAATGCCAAGGGCCATCAGCGACATCAGCAATGCTTCGGTGCCGGACGCCGCAGTAATACAATGCGCCGCTCCTGTATATTCCGCCAGTTGCCGCTCCAGTTGAACCACTTCGGGTCCCATGATGTAGTGGCCGTGCTCGAGAACCCGAGCGATGTGGGCATCGATAGTGCTGCGCAATACCTTGTACTGCGATTTCAGGTCGGCGAATTCCATGTGATTATCCTTGGCCAGACGAAGCCGTGAATGCCGCCGACAGGATGGAGCACCGCCCTGCCTCCACCCTGTAGCGTTCGCCGCTCAAGTGACAGGTGGCATAGCCGTCGCTGTCGGGAACCAGGGATGCACCGTGCCGGCTGATCCAGCCGACATGGCGTGCCGGCACACCTGCCACGACGGAATAGTCGGCGGTATCGGACTTGACGACAGCACCGGCAGCCACCATGCCGTAGCATCCGATCGTGACGCCGCAGACAATGGTGGCGTTGGCACCGAGCGAAGCGCCACGCCGCACCAGGGTAGGACGGTATTCATCCTTGCGTACAATGGCGGCGCGCGGGTTGTAGACGTTGGTGAATACCACGCTGGGCCCGCAGAAGACATCGTCTTCCAGCGTCACCGCGTCATACACCGACACATTGTTCTGTACCTTGACGCCGCGCCCGAGGATGGCTGCAGCCCCGACGAACACGTTCTGTCCAAGGGAGCAGTTCGGCCCGATGCGAGCGCCCGCGCACACATGCGTAAAGTGCCAGATGCGGGTACCGGCACCGATCTGCGCGCCGTCGTCGACAATGGCGCTGGGGTGGATGAATTGCTCCATGTTCAATACTCCAGAGGCAAGGCGACGCGCTTTCCGTCACGCGCCGACAAGTAGCTTGCAATGAGCACCTCGAGCGACTTCAGGCCTTCCCGCCCATCCGTCTCCGGTGCGGCTTCTCCGCGCATGACCTTGATGACGTTGTCGTAGTAGAGTGGATGTCCGAAGCCATACACGGAGCTGGTCTCGTAACTGGCCTGCGCAATGCACTCATCCTCCGGGCGTTTGTCCGAAAATTGCCATTCCAGGATCTTGTTGACGGCCACTCCGCCGATCCGCACCGTGCCCAGCTCGCCGATGATCGTGATCGAACCCTCCAGATTGCGGGGGTAAGTGAGCATGGTGACGTTCATGGAACCGAGCGCGCCGTTGCGCCAGCGCACACTGATCACCCCGGTATCCTCGACTTCGATATCGCGCGCCAGGGTCGCCGTGTAGGCTTGGACCGACTCGATCGGGCCCACGATCCAGTCGAGCAGGTCAACGTAGTGGCTGGCCTGGTTCATGAATGCGCCGCCATCGAATTCCCATGTGCCGCGCCAACTGGCGCTGTCGTAATACTCCTGCGGCCTGGTCCAGAACACATTCAGGGTGACCATGTAAATGCGGCCAAACCGGCGCTGCTCGACCGCCCGTTTGAGCAGCTGCAAGGTTGCGTTGCGGCGATTTTGCTTGACCACGAACAGGTGCACGCCGGCCGCGTCGCAGGCTGCCACCATGCGCTTGCCATCCTCCCAGCGGGTGGCCATCGGCTTCTCCGTGATCACGCTGCGTCCGCTGGCAGCCGCCTCGATCGCCTGTTCAGCGTGCAGGCCCGAGGGCGTGGTGAGGATCACGCAGTCGGCATCGCACTCGGCCAGCATTTTGTGCATGCTTGCGAAAGGACGCGCACCGGTGAGCTGGGCCGCGGCCGCCAGCGCCACCGGGTCGGTATCGCACACTGCCGTCAACTGGCAGCGTTCGGCGTGGTGGGTAATCGCCTTGAAGTGATTCTGGGCGATCCGGCCGCAACCGACCAGCGCCAGGCGCAGGCGGCGTTCCCTCAAGGGCGCCGGTAGATCGTGCAGGGCGCTGCACACCGTAACCGCATCGCGCTTCATGCGTGCACCACATTGGTTGATTGATCGCGATAGACGCCACGGGTGTCGATGATCAGCTGGGCACTGTCCAGGATCATCGGATAGTCGAAGGCGGCGTGGTCGGTGGCGAGCAGGACCGCATGGAACCCGGCCACCGATTCGGCCGACAGTACTACGCTATCGAGGTCGAACTGATGTTCGCGCATGTTCGGGAAGTGGGGCACATGCGGGTCCGAATAGGCGATCTCCGCCCCTTTGGAGCGCAACAGCTCCATCAGTTGCACCGACGGCGACTCGCGCATATCGTCGACGTTTCGCTTGTAGGCGATGCCAAGAACCAGGATCTTGCTGCCCTTGATCGCGAGGCCGCGCTGATTGAGCGCGTCGCCCAGCTTGTCCACCACCCACTTGGGCATGTCGCTGTTGATCTCGCCGGCCAGTTCGATGAACCTGGTATGCAAGCCGAACTGTCGCGCCTTCCAGGTCAGGTAGAACGGGTCAATGGGAATGCAATGCCCGCCCAGTCCCGGGCCGGGGAAATAGGGAGTGAAACCGAACGGTTTGGTGGCGGCGGCGCGGATGACTTCATGGATATCGATCTGCATCCGGTCGGCGATGATTTTCATTTCGTTGACCAGGCCGATGTTGACGGCACGATGGATGTTTTCCAGCAGCTTGGTCAACTCGGCGGCGCGCGTCGACGAGACCGGTACAACGGTATCGATGGCGCCGCGGTAAAGCGCGAGTCCGGCCTGCAGGCAGGCTGGCGTCGTGCCTCCGCAAATTTTCGGAATGGTGCGCGTATCGAAATCCGGATTACCCGGGTCTTCGCGCTCGGGCGAAAACACGAGAAATACGTCCTCGCCCACTGTCCAGCCACGCGCCTGCAGACGGGGAAGCAGCTCTTCCTGGGTGGTGCCGGGATAGGTCGTGCTTTCCAGCGACAGCAGCTGCCCGAGCCGCATGTGCGGCACCAGCGCTTCCACCGTCGTAAGCACGTACGACAAGTCCGGCTCGCGGTAGGCATTGAGCGGCGTGGGTACGCAGATGATGAGTGCATCCGCCTCGGCAGCGCGGCTGAAATCGGTGCTGGCCTCAGCGCCGCCGCCACGCGCGCCTTCGATCCGTTGGCCGGAAATGTGTTCGATATAGCTGCGCCCCCGGTTGAACTTGTCCACCTTGGAATGGTCTATATCCAGGCCGAGCACTTTGTAGCCCGCGTCCGCAAAACGCAGCAGCAGGGGCAGACCGACATAGCCGAGACCAACAACGCCAATGGTGGCGGTGCGTTGGTCCAGCCTGGTGAGCAAATTGGCCAGTGGGAGTGAGCTCTCGTAGTCGCGCATGATGAGACCTTCTAGGAAACGGGGTTAAAGGAGCGCTAGGCGCGCACTATATTGTTAGGGTGCGAAACATCACGCTGGACAGCCGTGGTTACTGGCCTGGAGGGCCGTTCGGGGGCAGTACAGAATTCCGGCACCAGCGCAACGAGCGAGGCGTCGATCTGGCGGCGTTCATTGCTCTGGCATGCCAGGAGCAACTGCTTGATCCGGTGGGCCAGCTCCGGGCCGACCAGCGATGGCTCGCGTACCCGCATGATGGCCGGGTGTTCACTGGGTTCGGCGCCATCCCCGATCAGTAGTTCCTCGTACAGTTTTTCACCTGGGAAGAGTCCGATGAATTCGATCGCGATGTCGCCATCCGGGTTGCGCCCATTGCGTTCGGTCAGGCCGGACAAACCGATCATGGTCCTGGCCAAATCCAGGATACGGACCGGTTCGCCCATATCCAGCACGAACACCTCCCCCCCGCGCGCCATCGCGCCGGCCTGCACGACGAGTTGCGCCGCTTCGGCAATCAGCATGAAATAGCGAATGACGTCCGGATGCGTGATGGTGATCGGCCCGCCGCGCGCGATTTGCTGCTGGAACAGGGGCACCACCGACCCCGAGGAACCAAGGACATTCCCGAAGCGCACTATCGAAAACCGGGTGACGGTGCCGGGCACCGCTGCGGCGGCCTGGAAGACCAGTTCGGCAATACGCTTACTGGCGCCCATCACGTTAGTCGGGCGCACTGCTTTGTCACTTGATACCAGCACACAGGTCGCCACGCCTCCTTCATGGGCGGCCTGCGCGATCGCCATGGCGCCGAGCACGTTGTTGCGTATGCCTTCCACTACGTTCTCTTCCACAATCGGCACATGCTTGTAGGCCGCCGCGTGATAGATGGTATTGGTCCCAGCGCTTGCGATCACGCGTTTGAGCAAGTCCGCGTTGCACACGGAACCCAGGTGCGCATGCACTGCCACCTGGGGCCAGCGACGGCGCAGTTCGGCGGTGATGGTATATAAGGAAAACTCGGAATGATCGATCAAGTCCAGGCGTCCCGGCTGCAAGACACATAGCTGGCGGCACAATTCAGCGCCGATCGACCCGCCGGCGCCGGTGACCAGTACGTTCTTGCCCTCCACGCAGAGGCCGAACAGGCGCATATCGGGCGGTACAGGTATGCGCCCGAGCAGATGTTCGAGGCGTATTTCGCTCAGTGCGCCCCGTACCTCACCCTGTTCGTGCACCTCGAGCAGGTTCCGGAACCAGCGCACCCGGACGCCGGCCTGAACCAGCTTGCGGGTCAGCGCCCGCATCCGTAATGGAGAGCTGCTGGGCAGGGCGATCGCGATGGAGCCGATACCGTGCCGCGCGACCTGCTCCCGCAGCGCATCGACAGGAAACACCTCCAGGCCGGCCACACTGCGATGAGTGAATGCGCGTTTCTCATCAAAGAAGCAGACTGGCCGGAACTCCCCGCTGCTGGCCATGGCACGTGCCAATTGCGCGCCGGCTTCGCCCGCGCCATAGATCGCGACGGGCAGCGCGCGCGGCGTACGGCGCTGCTGGAGCAGGATCCTTACGCACAACCGTGACAACCAGAGATAGGTCATTGCTGCCGCACCGAAGCCAAGGGCCAAGGGCAAGGGTGCTTGCGAGCCAGCGCGGCTTGCACTCAGTCCCAGCCCTACGGTGAGCAACAACAGTCCAGCGCTGGCAAAGGCCAGGCTGCGCCAGACCAGATAGCGGGTTACAGAACGGTACAGGCGTGCAGTGGCCAGCGCGGCAAGGCCGCCGGCCACTGCCAGCGCTGTCAGCGCAATTTCCGCTACGGCCTGACCGCTGACAAGCTCCGCAAGCACCAGACAGGCAGCCAGCGCCAGGCTGTCGACACTAAGCATCAAGGCCAGTTTGGTAAGGCGGTCCAGAGCAACCAGGGATGCTACCAACTTCTGGCCAGTCCACTGCGATGTATCAATCATGGCATTCCCATTCAGTTCAGACAGCCGCACGGGTGGCGACCATGGCGTCGGTGCTGACCTGCTCTCAGCGCTGCCGCATCGAGCACCGCACTTCTTATTAACTTTTAATCAGTATCAAACCCACCATCTGCCTCAAGTTTGACTGTGCTCACTGTGCACCCGCTTTTTTCCGTTCCATGTCACAACCCCGGGAACCCGGCATGCCCGGCCACCCTCATCGCTGGGCCACTGCCTGTCCCCTGCTCTCGCCCAGGCGCGCTGCCAGGTCAGTGCATAGCACGCCCTGCGGTGCGATACCGGCCTGATTGAGGCGCAGTACAGCCTCTTGCAACTGGTCGGCGCGGGTTACGCCGGCCCGTGTCAGTACGAACACTGCACCGGCGTGGCTACCGATCGTCAGCGCGTCGGCACTGTCGAGCACGGGCGCCGAACCAATCAGAACCACGTCATAGCGGCTTGACAGGGTTTCCAGAAGCTGAGAGAAGTTCACGTGAACCAGCTGCTCGCCGCGCTCGGCCGCCCCCTGGCCACTGGCAATAAAGTCGACGCCATCGCTGACCTGGCGATGCAAGACGCTGTCGAGGGGCACGGAGCCGGCCAGCACGTCGTCCAATCCAGGCGTCGCGGGCAGCTGGAAACAGCGATGCAGGCGGCCACGAGCCAGATTGGCATCGAGCAACAACACGCGCTTACCAGCCGCACCCAGCAGTGCCGCCACATTGGACAATACAAACGACTGTCCCGAATGCGGGCCGGGGCTGCAGATGTGCACGATATTGTTGTGAAAATAGGGCATCGCATACATCAGTGCGGCGCGGAAGCTGCGCAGCCCCTCGACAGCGGGATCGGCGGGTGCTGACCACGCCAGCAGGCCGCGCCGCCGGCCCTGCACCGCACTACTGTGCGGAATGCTGGCGTACACCGCGCGACGGCCCAGCATGCTGGCCACGGCGCCAGAGTCGGTGATGGCGCCACGCCAGAAATGGCGCGTGACGGCAACCAGCAAGCCGAAGAACAGGCCTGTCACCGCGGCCAATGCCAGCGTGATTGCCGCGCGTGGCCGCACGGGGTGCTCCGGCACGTGCGCCGTGTCTACCAGGCGCACGTTGCTGACCCGGCCCATGGCAACGATGCGCAGCTGTTCTGCGGTTTTGCCGAGACTGCCAACCAGTTCGCTATACTGGTGGATCTCCCGCTGCAAGCGGCCCTGCTCCTGCTCGATCGACGGCAGGCTTTTGATGTAGGCGGTCTGCTCGGCCAGGCTCCGATCGAGGGCGGCCACTWGCTGGTCGAGGGCGACTATCTGGGGATGCGCGGGGGTGAAGCCAGCCAGCAGGTCGATGCGCTTTTGCTGGAGTTCATCGCGACGCTGGCGTTGCCAGGCGGTACGCTGGAGGGCGAGACGCGCCTCTTCGGCCAGGTCGATGCTTCCGTAGCGGCTGCGCAGCATGCGCAAGCGCTCCTCCGATTCCTCCAGCCGCTTGGCCAATGCCGGCAGCTTCTGGCTGACGAAATCGAGTTCGCTGCCAGCTTCTTCCCGCTTGCGCGCCAGATTCTGCTCTACGAAAGCTTGCCCGATGGCGGCCAGTATGCGGCCGGTCAAGCGCGCATCGGTGCCTTCCAGCCGCACATCGAGGATCCCTGACTGCTTGCCTTGCTCGTTCACCTGCAGGGCCTTCTGCAAGTCGTCCACTGCATCCTGGCGGGGACGGCGCCGCAATTCAAACTGGGCGCCAGGCAGCGCATCGAGCTGGCCTATGCGCAGGCGCACCTTGCCGGCACTCCCCTGCCCTTCCAGTTCTGTGCCTACCGGCCCTTCCAGCACTTTGCTGCCGGACGGGTCGTCGAGCCGGATACGCTGGCCGTTGAGCACCGTCAGGCGCAGCGGCTCGCCGAGCCACGCATCGGGTACCTCGAAGCGCACTGGCTGGAGCGTTTGTCGGCCCCACACGTAGCCGCCAACAACAGCCGCCGCCGCACGTCCGCCGTAACGCGCGCTCAGGGCACCGAGCATGGGGAAGTAGCGCGGCTGGCTAGTGACCGCAAGCTGAAGCTGGTCGACCGCCGCACCCACCACCAGCCGCGAGCGCAGCAGCTCGATTTCGGCCAGAGGGGCAGCCTTTTTGTCGAATGCGGTCGACAAGTCCGACACCATGTTTCGCTGTGCTGCCGGGCTGTCTTCTTCAACGCGGAACAGCATCGAGCTTTCGTACACTTGCGGCGTCCACATCAACCACACCAGTGCAGCCAGCAAAAAAGCGGCAGTGCAGCCGGCGATCAGGCCCGCGTGCTGAGCCATTAGTGTCACATAAGAGGCCAGATCCGGCGCGCTGCCAGCATTGGTGGTAGGCGGGGCCCGCAACGGGGTTCGTACTGGCCCATTGCGCGTATGCGGCGGCTGTGGAATCTGGATTTCGGCGGATCTGAGGTTAATGTGGTGCATTTTCGTCTCCTGCTAGGGCTTGGCGGCGCCGACGGCGGACGACAGCTCGCTCGGGAAAATAAGACTCAGCTTGCGGTGCCAGTTGGCCAGTGCCGACGGGGACACGTAAACCATGTCCTTGGGTTCGAGTTCGAACTGTTCGGCGATCGCCATGGCGCCCGGTGCGCGAGCATCAAGCTGGAAGACCTGGGGCCCGCGAGCGCTGCGGCGCACGACATATACCTGGCTAGGCTCGCTGGTGGCCGGATTCATGCCGCCGGATTCGCCTAGCGCCTCATTCAGGCTCATGCGCCCATCGTGCATGCTCAGCGCACGCGGGGTCTGGACTTCACCCGTGACAAACACCCTGCTTTGCTCGCGCGCGCCGACTTGCAGCCGGTCGCCGTGCTGCAGCATGATTGTTGAGGCGCTAATGTCCTGTCCGTTCAGTTCGCGCAGGTCGATCAGATAGCGTCGTCCGCTGCGTTCGAGCACCACCCGGCTACGGTCGCCAGTGGGCAGGACGCCACCGGCGCGGTGCAGGGCCTCAGGCAAACTCATAGGAATATCATTCACCGGGTAAAGTCCCGGATTCTTGACTTCACCATCGACATAGACGCGCTTGCTGCGGTAGCTCTGCACCGCGAGGGTGACGCGCGGAGATCGGAGGTACTTGCTGAGCGCCTGGGCCAGCGCGGCCGCGGCCTGGGTTTCGCTCAGCCCGGCCACCCGAACCATGCCGGCATACGGAAAGTGCAACATGCCGTCGTGGTCCACCAGCAGTGCATTACTGGTCCCGCTACCCGAAACCAGTGCGTCGGCCGCATTGGGTGTGGGTATAAGGGCCCTGCCGTTCAATTCGGGATGATCCCAAACAAATACCGTGAGCACGTCGCCAGCACCGATCAGATACACGGGGTTTGGCGTCCCCCGCAGGGCGGCCAGGTCGTCGATGCGCCGGCGTTCACGCTCTTGTTGTTGCGCATGCAGTAGGGGCTGATCGATCACGGTAAGCTCGGCTTGCCCGCCAGGATCCGTTAAGCGATCTGGTAGTGCGGCCGGTCCGGCACAGCCGCATGCCAATAGCGCAATCGCGAGCGCTCCAGTTAGCTGAAAATTCATTGCCATTCTCCTTCCGGATAACGAGGGCGGGATGCAGTCACGCCATCTTGATGTACCTAAACATCTTGGCAACACAAAGTGGGCTGGCTTTGACCGATCACAGGTTTCAAAGCCAAATTCTCCGGACCTAGTGGCGGACCTGCCGGTCGTCATCCGTTGCGATCGCGCTGGCCAGAGCTTCACGAGCCCGGGCAAGCCTACTGCGCACTGTTGTCACCGGACAATGCAATGCCCGTGCGATCTCGGCATAGCTGAGCCCTTCGAACTCGCGCAGCAACAGCGCGGAGCGCAGCTCGGGACTCAATCCGGCGATTGCGTCGGCCAGCATTTGTGCAAGTTCGCGGGTACTGAGCAAGGTCTCGGGGTCGTTGGTATCGACATGGCCCGCAATCCACTGCTGAGGCATGCCCCATTCGCCGCCGGCCCCGCTGGTGACAGCGCGGCGGCGTGCTTCTATCGCCTTGAAATCCGTCACCATGTTCAAGCCGATTCGAAACAGCCAGGTGGTGAATTTAGCGTCCCCGCGAAAATCGTCGATGGCGCAATAGGCCCGGATCAACGTTTCCTGCGCCACGTCTTCGGCATCGCTACGGTCCGGAAGGCGGCGCGCAACAAAGCGCAACAGATGATCCTGATATTTATCGACCAGGTCATTAAAGGCTGAGCGGTCGCCAGCCTTAATTCGAGAAATCAGTTGTGCGTCTGTGCTTGGAGCGGTCATGATCCGGCGTGTCCTGCCATCTGCTGTGAGAGTTGGGCCTGAACCGGGCGACTGTGCGGGCGGCTTGGCTAGCGCGCTGGCGGAAAACGGAACAGCGGGTCTTGCAGGGGCGACGATTGCGGAATCGCACTCTCTTGCCCGAGCAAACCGCGTAGCATCTGACTGACGGTATCCATCGCCAATGCGCTGATTTGCCCAGCACCGCTGATCGCGCCGTGGGCAGCCTGGAAAACAATGTCGTTTCCGAAAGAGTCGATTTCGTCAGCCGCCTCGGCCACGCCGACGACCGCGTCGTGGGCGATACGCGCCAGATCGCCGGCTGATGCGGCGCTGTGGCATATGAGGGACCACATGGTATGGAAAGCGGCCAGGTTGACGTCACCGCCAATCGCATGCACGCCAAGTACAATCCCTTTGGCGAGACTGCGAGCGATGAGATCCAGACTGGCCCCGGCGTGGTCAATTGCGCTGATGGCTTCGCTTACCACAGTGCCCACCAATTCGGTGGCACCGACACCGTTGTCGCCACTGGCAATCAGACTGTCGCTGACTGTGGCTTGAACCAGGTGTACGAGATCGCGCTGGATCCGCTGCACATCCTTGACATTGTTGAACACGCCAGTGTGTATGATCTTGCCGGCCAATTGGATGGGATCGGCATGTCGACGCATGCGCTGGGTTGCTGCGCTGCCTGGGGAGCGAGCCGTGGCACCACTGCCGCTCTGCTGTTTGTTCGGCCGTTTCATCGTCATATCCTTGTAGTGTCCCCGACGCAGGATGCGGCCGGTTCAAGACAAACACAGTAAGGACGGCAATGCCGACGAGCCACTGCGCGCCAAAGTGTGCAGCCAGTGTCGGCCGCAGAGCAGGCGCGCGCTTGCGCGACGTCAGTACGGGGAAAAATTGTCCCGGCCGCTCATAGGACAGGGCGAACCGGGACGAGGAAGGAAATGATGGTCACTGTCACGCACGCCCTGATGGCGCACGCGACAGGATAGAACGGATCAAGCTTAGTGCTGGTAGGCGCCGATGTCTGCACCCGCCCGGACGGTACCGCTAAAGTCTATGGTAGGCAGTCCAGAAGTGGTGCCGGTGCCAATGGCCGGTGAAGATTGCAGCAAGTGGAAGTCTGGCGTGCCAGTGCGGCTGTAGGATACAAAGCCCGGAGCGGTGCTAATGCCGGCCACGCTTTGTAGTCCGTTTTTCAGGCTCCAGTTATAGCTCGAGTTCTGGTAGACCAGATTATTGCTGTACGTGTTGTGGATGCCGGTCGAGCCCTGCTCCGAAATGCCGTAGCGATTGTCGTACACAATGTTGTTTCTCACATTGGTGTAGTCGTCCGGTCCGGCAGTGCGGTAGAAGTCGCCGCCGCCCACAATGATCCCCGTGTTGGAAGCCGCCACGGTATTATTTTCGATGGTCACGTGGTTTGCGTCGTGCCACAGGTGGATGCCGGCTTCGGCAATGCGGTAGACAATGTTGTTGGTCACGCTGCCCGACGTACTGATATAGATGCCCTGGATGAAGCTGCACCCGGCCGGCCCGATGTCGTGCACGAGGTTTGCATCCACCGTACTCATGACCCCGCCGTAGTAACTGTCGACCCCGATGCCCGAGCCGCCATTGCTGGTGCAGGCAACGTTACTCGCGATATGGTGCACGTGCATGTGCCGAATCGTGTTATACGACCCGCCGGTATAGATGCCGTACGACCACGGCGTGCCCGACTGTGTAGTCGTTCCGTCAATCTCGAAGCCATCGATCACGACATAATTGCCGCGGTTGTCCCACGCCGTATCCTTGGTCGAGCTGGCAGGCGGAACAATGCGAGCGCCCCAGCGTGTGGTCGACACATAGTAGATGGACTTGCCCGAGCTACCGCTGGCGGAAGTCTGAAATCCCCCCGCATAGCTGCCGGGTGCCACCCAGACGGTGGTGTCTGCCAACGCTACCTGGGCCGCGCGGGCGATGGTCCGGAATGGCGCACTGGCGGTACCAGGATTGCTGTCAGAACCGGTAGTGGCGACATACAGATTGTTGGCCGTCGCAGGGGTCTGGCTCTGGACGGGCGAGGTGGGCGAGGTGGGCGAGGTGGTGACGGGCGTGGTGCCGGTTCCTGTCCCTGTCCCTGTGGCGCCAAATTCGTACGCACCGATATCGAAGTTGCTGCCGGCGAATCGTTTAGCCCCGTCAAGGTCCGTCAGCGGTGCCGACGTCGCATTGCCACGGTCGATGGCTGGCGAGGAACTGCTCAGGTGATAATTTCCGCCTCCGGTCCGGACGTAGTTCACGAACGCCGGTTCGGCCGATACGGTGCCGCTGGCAAGCAGGCCGTTCTGGAGCTTCCAGTTGGCCGTTACGTTCTTGGCCAGCAAGTTGTTCGCATACACACTATGGGTGCCAGTGGCGCCCGTTTCGATGACGCCGTAGCGCCGGTTGTCGTAGACGATATTATTGCTGACGCGATTGTAGTCGCTCGGGCCGGCAGTGCGATAATAATCGCCGCCGCCAACGGAAATGCCGGTATCGGTATTGAACAACGTATTGTTCACCACGGTGACGCGGGTGGCATCATGCCACAGCCTGACCCCGGTTGCGCTGACGGCATACACCAGGTTGTTGCTCACAACACCGTTGGTGCTGAAATAAATACCGTGCATGGCGTCGCACACGGCCGGGCCGATATCGTGAATCACGTTTCCATCGACCGTGGCATTGACGCCGCCATAATAACTGTCCACCCCAATGCCGCCGCCACCACCCGCGGTGCACGCTGCTTTGCTAATGTTGTGAACGTGATTGTTGGCAATGCTGTCATTGGAACCGCCGTTGTAAATGCCTGTAGTCCAGGCAGTACCCTGCTGTGCCGCGCTGCCATCGATATCGAAGCCAACGATGTCAACGTAGTTGCCCCGGTTGTCCCAAGCGCTATCGGTGGCGGAACTCGACGGTGGCACAATTCTAGCAGCCCAGCGCGTATCCGACTGATAACGAATGCGCGCCGTTGCCGTCCCACTGGTTATTGTCCGGAAACCACCAGGATAGGTTCCCGGTGCGACGTGGACCAATGTACCAGGTTTGGCAAGTTGCGACGCCTTGGCGATCGTCTTGAGCGGAGAGCTCGCKCTACCCGAGTTGGTGTCGGAGCCTGTAGTGGCTACGTAGAGCTCGGCAATTGGTGTTGATACTACCGTTGCAAGCAGCTGAGCAGGTGCCGCTTGCGACACCTCGGTGGTGCTACCGCCGTTGTCGCTGGCGCCGCCGCAGGCGGTCAGTGCGATGGTGGTAAGCAAACCCACAATGTTGCTCGGCTTCGTTGCAAATGCGTTACATACCTTCATCAAATTTACTCCATCAAAAAGAAGATGCGAAAGCTTTGACGGAGCTCAACTAATTTCGTCCGGAAAATTTTCGAAAAAAAATTTTCCTGTTGCATGTTTAATCAGAAGGGTAGCTTTGCGGGAATCTGGTGTAAAGACGTATGAATTTTCTTTTTTTCTACACTGCAACCTCAAAAATCTGCGCGGGTACGAACGAAAAGGTCCCCTTGGCGGGCTTGAAGGACTGTCCTCACCGGCCCAGGGC
>NZ_JBFUDR010000168.1:0-13427 GCF_056404615.1 Massilia sp. P2_C2
GGTTGAATCCGTGGGCGGAGGCCCCCACCCTACCCGTGATGCGGCGTTTATCTCATCAATAGATATAGAACATGCGCTGGATTTCCTTGGTGTTGTTCGTCCTGGTCAGCGCCAGCATCAGCAGAATGCRCGCCTTCTGCGGATTCAGCGTATCGGCGACAACGAAGTCCAGCTGGTCGTCATTGGCCTCGCCATTGCGCGCCACGATGCCCTGGYCCACGCGGCTGGAGCGCACGATGATCACGCCCTTTTCGCGCGCGGCCGACAGCGCCGGGCGCACCTTGTTCGGCAGGCTGCCGTCGCCCACGCCCGCGTGGACCAGGCCCTTGGCGCCGGCGGCGACCAGTGCGTCGACGGCCGTCGGGCCCACGTTCGCGTACGTGTAGGCGATGTCGACCTGCGGCAGCGCCGACAGGTTGCTCACGTCGAATTCCGTGTCCACGGTGTGCTTGCGGGTCGACGCGCGGTAGAAGTGCGCCTGGTTGCCCACGACGTAGCCCAGCAGGCCCAGTTCCGTCGCTTTAAACGTGTCCGTCGTCGTCGTGTTGGTCTTGCTGACGTCGCGGGCGGCGTTGATCTGGTCGTTCAGCACGACGAGCACGCCCTTGCCGACGGCGTCCGGGCTGCCGGCCGTGAGTACGGCGTTGTACAGGTTGATCGGGCCGTCGGCCGAGATCGCGGTCGACGGACGCATCGCGCCCACCACGACCACCGGCTTTTTGCTCTTGACGACGAGGTCGAGGAAGTAGGCCGTTTCCTCGATCGTGTCGGTGCCGTGCGTGATCACGATGCCGTCCACGTCCGGCTTCGCCAGCAGCGTGTTGACGCGCTTGGCCAGCGTGAGCCAGTGCTCGTTGCTCATGTTTTCGCTGGCGATCTGGAAGACCTGCTCGCCCGTCACGTGCGCGACCTGTTTCAGTTCAGGGACGGCCTTGATCAGGTCATCGACACTGACCTTGGCGGCCGTGTAGCCGACCGTCGTCGTGCTGGTGGCGCCCGTGCCGGCGATGGTGCCGCCGGTGGCGAGGATCATGATGTTGGGCAGGCGTGCCGCCGTCTGGGCCTGCGCGGCCGCGGTCAGCATCGTCAAGAGGAACAGTGCGAACCATGTGCGTACAAATTTTAAGAACATAAAGTCTCCTAATTTAACAATTTTTGGAAGGCAAAAAAAAGGCTTCCGGTCTGGAAGCCTGGTTCGGGGCGCGCCGGTCAGTTGAGCGGCGCGGTGGCAACGTCCTTGGGCGCGATGGCCGGATCGGCCAGATCGCCCTCCCACTTCGCGACGACGGCGGTGGCGATGCCGTTGCCGATCACGTTCGTGGCCGAGCGGCCCATGTCGAGGAAGTGGTCGATGCCGAGCAGCAGCAGCAGGCCGGCTTCGGGAATGTGGAACTGGTTCAGCGTGGCGGCGATGACGACGAGCGAGGCGCGCGGCACGCCGGCCATGCCTTTCGAGGTCAGCATCAGCACGAGCATCATGGTCATCTGCGTGGACAGTGCCAGCTCGATGCCGTAGGCCTGGGCGATGAAGACCGAGGCGAACRTGCAGTACMTCATCGAACCGTCCAGGTTGAACGAATAGCCGATCGGCAGCACGAACGCGGCCAGGCGGTTCKTCACGCCGAAGCGCTCCAGGCCTTCCAGCGTTTTCGGATACGCGGCTTCCGACGAGGCGCAGGTGAAGGCGAGGATGGTCGGCTCGCGCAGCAGGCCAAGGAGCTTGAACAGGCGCGGGCCGACGAACAGCACGCCGATCGTGATCAGGATGACCCACAGCAGCGCGATGCCGAGGTAGAACTCGCCCATGAACTTGCCGTAGGTGCCGAGCACGCCGACGCCGCTGGTGGCGACGACGCCGGCGACCGCGGCGAACACGGCGAACGGCGCGAAGTTCATCACATAGCCCGTCACCTTCAGCATCACGTGCGCGGCGCCGTCGATGGCGGCGATCATCGGCGCGGTGCGCTCGCCCACGGCGGCGGCGGCGGTGCCGAAGAAGATCGAGAAGATCACGATCTGCAGGATCTCGTTCTTGGCCATGCCGTCGAAGATCGACGTCGGCACGAGGTGGGTGATGAAGTCCTTCAGGGTCAGGCCGGAGGCGCTGATGCCCGACGAGGCGCCCGTCGCCGGCAGGGTACCGGACAGCGCCATCGCATCGCCCGGACGGAACAGGTTCACGAGGATCAGGCCCAGCGTGAGCGAGAGGAGGGAAGCGATGATGAACCAGCCCAGCGCCTTGACGCCGATGCGGCCGACCTCGGCGGCGTCGCCCATCTTGGCGATGCCCACGACCAGCGTCGAGAACACGAGCGGCGCGATGATCATCTTGATCAGGCGCAGGAACAGGGTGGTCACGAGCGACATGCTGTCGGCGAAGCCCTTGGGATCGGCCAACTGGGTGTTGGCCGCGTAGCCGGTGGCAATGCCGAGTACCAGGCCCACGAGGATCCAGGTGGTGAGGCGGTTTCTTTTATTCATAAGCTTCCTCTGTGGTGGAGGTTGGCGGGACAGCGGAGATCATCCGTCCTGTACCGACGCCGTGGCACAATCTCGTGCAAGATCAGGGAGTTGCCGGGTATCTTGTCCTGATGATATTGACAAGTCCGGGAAGTATCGTTGTCGATGATGGTGCTGTCAAGCACGCCGGAAGACGGGCAAACACGCAACACGAATTCTTGGAAAATCACCGCGCAAGCCGTATGAATTGTTGGAAAACACATTCAATGATAACCATCGACAACGTCAGCAAGTGGTATGACCGATTCCAGGTGCTACGCGACTGCACGACGCACGTCGCGCCCGGCGAAGTGATGGTCGTATGCGGCCCGTCCGGCTCCGGCAAGTCGACACTGATCAAGACTGTCAACGGACTGGAACCATTCCAGCAAGGGTTAATTAGCGTCAATGGTACGTCAGTGAATGACCCGGGAACGGATCTACCCATGTTGCGTGCGCGCATCGGTATGGTGTTCCAGAACTTCGAGCTGTTCCCGCACCTGTCCGTACGGGACAACCTGACCTTGGCGCAAATCAAGGTGCTGAAACGCTCGCGCGACGAGGCGACGGCCAACGGCCTGAAATACCTGGACCGCGTGGGCCTGCTGGCGCACCAGGACAAATATCCGGCCCAGCTGTCGGGCGGCCAGCAGCAGCGCGTGGCGATCGCGCGGGCGCTGGCGATGGATCCCGTCGCGATGCTGTTCGACGAACCCACGTCCGCGCTCGATCCGGAAATGGTGGGCGAAGTCCTCGACGTGATGGCGGTTTTGGCACAGGACGGCATGACGATGATGGTCGTGACGCACGAGATGGGTTTCGCGCGCCGCGTGGCGGACCGCGTGGTGTTCATGGACGAGGGCCGCATCGTCGAGGACGGTCCCGCCGCGGCGTTTTTCGATGCGCCGCGGTCGGACCGGGCCAGGGAATTCCTGGCCAGGATCCTGCATTGATCACACGTTGCGCAATACCAGGCTGGCGCCGCCCGCGATCAGCACCACCCACACGACCTGCTTGATGCGCTCCGCCGGCAGCCGCTGGTGCAGCCGGTTGCCGAGATACAGCCCGCCGAGCGCGCACGGCAGCAGCACGGCCGCCAGCAGCGGCAGCGACCCTTCGCGGTACAGGCCGGCGCCCGTGAACAGGATGAGGCGCGCCACGGCGCTGAAGAACAGTACGCCGGAGATGGTGGCGCGCAAGGTCAGCTTGTCGTCCAGGCGGCGCGTGAGGAAGATCGTGTAGAACGGCCCGCCGGTGCCGAACAGCGCCGTGAACATGCCGCCGACGACGCCGAACGGCCCGGCCCAGGCGCTTGCCAGCGGCCGCGGCTTGCCGTGCACGAGCAGGCTCCAGGCCGAATAACCCAGGATGAACAGGCCCAGCACGAGCAACAATACGCGTTCCGGCGCCCGCACGAGGGCGAGCACGCCGAGGGCCATCCCGGCCACCATGAACGGAATCAGCCGCAGGGCTTCGCGTTTCTCGATGAAGCGGCGGTTCTTCAGGCCCAGCAGCAGGCCGGAGACGAGGTCGAACACGAGCATCAGCGGCACGGCCATGCGCAAGGGAATCAACAGCACGAGCAGCGGCATCGCGGTCACGGACGAGCCAAAGCCCGTGAGGCCGAATACCGTGTAGCCGAACACGATGATGCATGCCAGCTGGGTAAGCGTAAGCAAGTCGAACGTCATGTTGGTGCGGACCGATTGATAATGTGACGATTCTAGTCCGATTGTTAATTCTGTTCTGTATTGCAATGTATCGTGCGCACCCACATTGACTGCCCGACGCGGGTGCGTGCTAGTAAAATGTCGGGGTTCGCAATCCGAGAGCCGCCATGTCCATCATCGAAACCCCCGACACCCTCACCATCACCCGTCCCGACGACTGGCACCTGCACCTGCGCGACGGCGCGGCCATGGCCAGCGTGCTGCCGCACAGCGCGCGCCAGTTCGCCCGCGCCATCGTCATGCCGAACCTGAAGCCGCCCGTCACGACGGCCGCGCTGGCGACCGAGTACCGCGCGCGCATCCTGGCTGCGTTGCCGCAGGGCATGACTTTCGAGCCGCTGATGACGTTGTATCTCACTGACAACACGGAACCGGACGAGATCCGCCGCGCGCGCGACACCGGCTTCATCCACGGCGTGAAACTGTATCCGGCGGGCGCGACGACGAATTCCGCCGCGGGCGTGACGGACCTGCGCAAGTGCTACAAGACCTTGGAAGTGATGCAGGAACTCGACATGCCGCTGCTGACGCACGGCGAAGTGACGGACCAGCACATCGACCTGTTCGACCGCGAAGCCGTGTTCATCGAGCGCGTGATGCGTCCGCTGCGCCGCGACTTCCCGGAACTGCCGATCGTGTTCGAGCACATCACGACGAAGGACGCGGCCGAGTACGTGGCCGAGGCCGAAGGCCCGATCGCGGCGACGATCACGGCGCACCACCTGCTGTACAACCGCAATGAGATCTTCCGCGGCGGCATCCGCCCGCACTACTACTGCCTGCCCGTGCTGAAGCGCGAGGAGCACCGCCTGGCGCTGGTGACGGCGGCGACGAGCGGCGACGAACGCTTCTTCCTCGGCACCGACTCCGCGCCGCACGCCGTGCACACGAAGGAAGCGAGCTGCGGCTGCGCCGGCTGCTACACCGCGCTGCACGCGATGGAGATGTACGCCGCCGCCTTCGAACAGGCCGGCGCGCTTGATAAACTGGAAGCGTTCGCGAGCCTGAATGGCCCGAATTTCTATGGCCTGCCGGTGAACGAGGGCACGATCACGCTGAAGCGCGAGGCCTGGACGCTGCCGGCCACCGTGCCGATGGGCGAGCACGACCTCGTGCCGCTGAACGCCGGCGAACAGATAGTCTGGAAGATGCTGTAACGGGATGTTCCCCGAGATCGACTGGACGCGGCCGTGGTATGACACGGTCCGTCCCGCTTTCGAAAGTCTGCAGCCGGGACCTTTCATCCCGGCGTTCAACGCCAACGCGGCCCGGCTGGGGCTCGTCAACCACAGCGGCCAGGCGATCCGCTTCGTGCCCCAGGCCGACCTGCCGGAAGGCGTCGCCTACGAAGCGTTCATCGGCGCCACGGGCTGCGTGCCCACGCGCGAGAACCTGCACGATTTCTTCAATGGCCTCGTGTGGCAGACTTTCCCGCGCATCAAGCGCGAACTGAACGCCCTGCAGGCCGCGCAGATCGCGCAGGCAGGCGTGGGCAAGTCGCGCGGACCGGCGCGCGACGCCGCCACCATTTTTGACGAGAATGCCGCGCTGCTCGTCGTGCGCATTGGCGCGGCGGGCTGCGCGCTCGTCGACGATCTGCGCGCACACCGCTGGCGCGACGCCCTGTTCGACAAGCAGGCCATGTTCGGCCGCGATGCCGAACTGTGGCTGTTCGGGCATGCGCTGATGGAAAAGCTCGTCGCGCCGCGCAAGGCGATCACGGCGCATGTGCGCGTCGTGTTCGCCGCGGACGACTTTTTTGCACTCGACCGCGACGGGCGCCGCGACTGGATCGACGGCGCGGTGTCCAACGCAATGGTCGCCGAGGGCCTGTCCACGGCCGGCTTCACCCCGCTGCCCGTGCTGGGCGTGCCGGGCTGGTGGCCGGACCAGGACGAGGCCTTCTATCTCGATGAGACCGTGTTCCGGCCCAGGCGGCCGGCCGGCATTGCATAAGGAGGACGTCATGAACGACAAGGTACGTTGGGGCATCCTTGGCACGGGCAAGATTGCCAGGGCGTTTGCCACCGCACTCAAGGCCACGCCGGACGCGCAGCTCGCCGCCGTCGGCTCGCGCAGCCTGGACGGCGCCGCATTCTTCGCGCGCGAATTCGGCGGTACACCCTACGGCTCGTACGAGGACCTCGTGCGCGCCGACGACGTGGACCTCGTCTACGTCGGCACACCCCATCCGATGCATTACGAGAACGTGCGCCTGGCGCTGGAGGCCGGCAAGGGCGTCCTGTGCGAAAAAGCGTTTACGGTCAACCGCCAGCAGGCCGAGGAACTGGTCGGTCTCGCGCGCGCGAACAACCTGTTCCTGATGGAGGCGATGTGGACGCGCTTCCTGCCCGCGCTGGCCGAGGTGCGCCGCATCGTCGACTCGGGCGAGATCGGCACCGTGCGCCAGGTGAACGCGGACCTCGGATTCAAGGCCGACGTCGGGCCCGAACACCGCCTGTTCAATCTGGTGCTGGGCGGTGGCGCGCTGCTCGACCTCGGTATCTATCCGCTGTCGATCGCGATGGCGCTGCTGGGGCCCGTGGATTCCGTGCAGGCCCAGGCCGACATCGGCCCGACGGGCGTCGACGAGCAGACCGGCATCCTGCTGCGCCACCGCGGCGGCGGCATGTCCGTGTGCAGCTGCTCGTTGCGTGCGCGCCTGCCGAGCGAGCTGACCATCGCCGGCGAGCGTGGCCACGTGCGCATGAACACGATGTTCTACCGCACGCAGACGGTGACGGTGGTACGCGCCGACGGCATCTCGCGCACCGTCCCCACGCCGTTCATCGGCAACGGCTATGTGCACGAAGTGATCGAGGCGCAGCGCTGCTGGCGCGCGGGCCTCGTCGAAAGTCCCGGCATGACACATGCCGACACGCTGGCGCTGATGGGCGTGATGGACGAGATCCGGTGCCAGATCGGCCTGACCTATGACGCCGACAATCCACAATCGCAATCAACCAGGGAGAATCAATGAAACGCGACCCCCGTTCGACCAGCCGCCTGCGGCGCCTGAATGCCCGCCAGCGCAAGAAGCTGCGCGTCGGCGAATTCCGTGAGCACTGCTTCGATGTCGAACTCGTGTTCCACAATCCGATGCGCGGCGAGCCGTATCACGACTTCATCAACGACTTCTTCGGCGCGCTGGAAGAACGGGGCCTGCTCGGCGGCGGTTTCGGCGGCCGCGAGCCGTTCAGCGAGACGGAGGGCGTGGTCGCCCGCATCGAACGTGGCTCGCCCGGCGAGGAAGACCGCGAAGCCGTGATCGCGTGGCTGCGCGCCCGTCCGGAAGTCGTCGATGCGCGGGCGAAGGATTTCAAGGATGCCTGGCACGGTTATAACTTTTGAACTGCGTTGAACTGTCGAGTTGTAAGGATCTGTCAGCGCGGTAACCGTTTGTAAAGGTCGTCAACAGTCGGGTCTGCGGCCGCGTTTCTGGGACAAGTGCAACGCAAACGACGTGCACCGAACCCCCCAAAACTCTGAGGACCCTTCATCATGAAAAAGACCATCGCTACCCTGATCGCCGGCCTGTTCGCAACCGCTGCCTTCGCCCAGGCGCCCGCGCCTGCCGCCACCACCACGGCCGCGGCCAAGGTCGAAGCCAAGCAGGAGAAGCAGGCCGCCAAGGCTGAAGTGAAGGAAACCAAGGCGGCTGCCAAAGCCGACGTCAAGGAAACGAAGGCCGCTGCCAAGGCCGACGTGAAGGATGCCAAGCAGGCCGCCAAGGCCGACGTCAAGGAAGCAAAGGCCGATGCTAAAGAAGCGAAGCATGAAGCCAAGGAAGCGAAGCACGAAGCCAAGGCCGAGGTGAAGGAAGCGAAGGCTGATGCCAAGCATGCGAAGGCTGAGCACAAGAGCACGACCGTCGCGGCCGCGACGCCTGCCACGACCAAGTAATCCGGTCCCCACGGTATGAAGAAGCCCGCGCGATGCGGGCTTTTTCTTTAGCGCGTTCCGACGAGTCACAGCATTTAAAGTTGATGTCGAGAATATTTACATCTCAAATTTGTTAAGATTGTGTATTTCATGTAAACAACTGTTTTAAAAGGAAAATAAATTTCCACGCGGATGTGGCATGGTACTTGCTGAGATGTATTTACTCATCTTTTAACACCACTTGGGACATATCATGCGTCATATGAAAATTTTCGCCCTGCTGGCTCTTCTGGTTGGTTTCTTCTCGAACGCCCATGCCGCCCCGATCGGCTTCAACGGTTTCTACGATTACTCGACTTGGGCTTCGGCCGAAACCTATGGCGGCACTACGGTTTCCTCTGTGGATGGATCGCAGCAAACGCTGACGCTGATGGAGCCGGATTCGTATCCCTTCACGCCCTGGGCACCGCAAGAATTCACGTTCTCGCACGTCGTCTCCAGCGCGGGCACCGTGTCTTTCGACTGGGCTTTCAATGCGGAAGTTGATGCATGCTGCTCCGGTTTGAATTTCTATGTGAACGGTACGTTGTACACCCTGACCGGCGGCAATTTCGGCGACCCGTACCACTGGGATGGCGCGGTCACGTCGGGAACGTTCAGCATCGGTGTGAATGCAGGCGATACGATCAAATTTGCTGCTTTCAGTGCCGACAGCTGCTGCGGCCCGACCACGAACACGATCAGCAACTTCGAGGCACCGGCATCGGATGTGCCTGAGCCGCAAACTCTCGCTCTGCTGGGCCTGGGCGCAATGGGTTTCGTCGCATCGCGTCGTAAAAAAGCAAAGAATTAAGAAGCAATAGATCCACTGAAGCCCGCACAAGTGCGGGCATTTTTATTGGAAGAAAAGTTGCAAGGGATGTAAGCATCTGTCAGCCTCGTAACCGTTTGTAAAACGCGTCAACAGGCACTGAAGAGGTCGCGTTTCAGGAACAAGTGTCACGCAAAACGACGTGCACATTGCCGATAAACTGCTGAGGACCCTTCATCATGAAAAAAACCATCGCTACCCTGATCGCCGGCCTGTTCGCCACCGCAGCTTTCGCCCAGGCACCCGCCCCGGCGAAGACCACGACGCCTGCTGCCAAGCAAGCCGTGCTGGTCGACAACGCCGACCTGAAGGCATCGAAGGCCGATACCAAGGCAGCGCAAGCCGACGTGAAGGAAGCGCAAGCCGATGCGAAGACGGCCAAGACGCATGCCAAGGAAGCGAAGACGAGCGCCAAGCATGCGAAAAGCAAGACGAAGCATGCCGCGAAAACCCATGCCGTAAAAGAAGACACGGCCGCGACGGCGGCACCGGCCCCGGCACCGGCTGATGCAGCGGCGCCGGCGACCCCGGCCGCTCCAGCTGCCACGGGCAGCTCGGGTACCGCGGGCACGTCGGACGCCTCGGCTACCCCGGCTACCCCGGCTGCTCCTGCCACGCCGGCTACCCCGGCACCGGAAGCTGCACCCGCCGCTCCGGTCACCAAGTAACTCTGCAGCCCTCCTCAGGAAGCCCGCGCGATGCGGGCTTTCTTATTCCGCCTGTTCCGCGTGCATCGCGCGGAACAGGCCGGGACTGACGCCGAAGCGCCGCGCGAACGCTTTCGACAGCTGAGCCGGCGTCGCATAACCCGTCTGCGCAGCGACCGTTTTCAACGCCAGTGACGTCTGCAGCAGCGTGCGCGCGTGATCGAGGCGCAACGTCTCGACGAAGCGGGCCGGCGTTTCGCCCAGCGCGTCCGTGAAGCGGCGGTGGAAGGTGCGCGGCGACATGCCCGCGCGGTCCGCCAGGCTGGCCACGTCCAGCGGTGCGTCCAGGTGCGCACGGATCCAGTCGACGAGGCCGGCGAACGGACTGTCCGCCTTTTCCTGGGCCGCCAGCACGGTGCTGAACTGCGACTGGTAGCCGGGCCGCCGCGCATACAGCACGAGCCGGCGCGCGATGGCGTTGGCGACGGCGTCGCCCAGGTCGCGCGCGACGAGTGCCAGGCACATGTCGATGCCCGTGGTGACGCCGGCCGACGTCCACACGCGGCCATCTTCCACATAGAGCGCGTTCGCATCGACCTCGACATCCGGGTAGTTCCGGCCGAGGACGTCGGTCGCTTCCCAGTGCGTGGCGACGCGCCGGCCTTCCAGCAGGCCGCACGCAGCCAGCATGAAGGCGCCGGTGCACACGGAGCCGTAGCGGCGCGCCCGCGCGCAGGCGTGCCGCAGCCAGGCCGCAGCAGACGCATCCTGCGCGAGTGCCCGCAGGCCGCGCTTGCTGCCGCCCGCGACCAGCACCGTGTCCATGGCACCCGGCCTGACGCTGGCCAGCGGCGCCGTCACGACGGCCAGGCCGCAGTTGCTGGTGACGGGGCCGCCCTGCGGCGACAGGATGTGCACGCGGTAGAACGCGTAACCCGCGGCGTCGTTGGCGGCGCCGAAGACGGCGGCCGGGCCGGTGACGTCGAGCACCTGGACGTCGTCGAACGTGAGCAGGGCGACGTGGCGTGGTCGGGATGGGGATGGCATTGGCAGGAATCGGCACAAGTTTGACATTGCTGCCAATGCTAGCCGGTTCCTAGAATGGTGTCACTTCATCGACGGAGCCTGCCATGACCACTGACCTGCATATCGGATTCCTGCTGTTCCCGCACGTTACCCAACTCGACCTGACCGGTCCCGCCCAGATCCTGAGCCGGGTCCCCGGCGCCCAGGTGCACCTCGTGTGGAAGACGCGGGCGCCGGTGCCGACCGACGTCGGCTTCACGATCAATCCGACCACGACGTTCGACGGGTGTCCGCCGCTGGACGTGCTGTGCGTGCCGGGCGGCTTCGGCATCGAGCAGCTGTTCGGCGATCGCGAGACGCTGGCCTTCCTGCGCCGCCAGGGAGACAGCGCGCGCTACGTCACGTCGGTGTGCAACGGGTCGCTGGTGCTGGGCGCGGCCGGACTGCTGGCCGGCTACCGGTCCGCGTGCCACTGGCTGTGGCTGCCTTTGCTGGAGCGTTTCGGCGCCATGCCCGTGGCCGGGCGCATCGTGCGCGACCGCAACCGCATCTCGGGCGGCGGCGTGACGGCCGGGATCGACTTCGGCCTCGCGCTGGCGGCTGAACTGGCCGGGGAGGACGCCGCGCGCATGATCCAGCTGGCGCTCGAATACGATCCGCATCCGCCATTCGATGCCGGCTCGCCACGGGGTGCCGGCGCGGCGCTGGTGGAACGCTACCGCGCGCTGCTGGCGCCGCGGCTGGCGCGGGTGGAGGCGGCGCTGGCGGATACTGTCGAGTTGTAAGGCTTTGTCAGGCGAGTAAGCATTTGTAAAACGCGTCAACAGGACAGCAGGGCGGGCCGTTTCAGGCACAAGTGAGACGCAAACGTGCATCACTAAAACCCAAAACTACCGAGGACCCTTCATCATGAAACATACCATCGCCACCCTGATCGCCGGTCTGTTTGCCACCGCCGCTTTCGCCCAGACCCCCGCCCCGGCAGCTGCGCCGGCGACGGCCACCCCGGTTGCGGTGAAGGCCGAAGCCAAGGTCGACGCGAAAGACGCGAAGTTCGACACCAAGGCTGAAGCGAAGGCCGACGTGAAGGAAGCCAAAGCCACGACGAAGCATGCGAAGGCCAGGACGAAGCACGCCGCGAAGCACGTGGCCGCCAAGACCGAAGCCGCCAAGGACACCACCGTTGCCGCCGACGTCTCGGCGTCGACCAAGTAATACCGATACCGACCTACCCGAACAATCGAATCACGCAGGAGCCAACACCATGAAACGCACCATCGCCACCCTGATCGCCGGCCTGTTCGCCACCGCAGCTTTCGCCCAGACCCCGGCCCCGGCGCCGACGACCACCCCGGATTCGGCCACGCCGCCGGCCGTCGCCAAGGCCGAAGCCGCGCACGACAAGCAGGATACGAAGGCGGGCAAGAAGCACGTGGGCAAGGCCAAGCATCACAAGAAGGCCGAAGCCAAGGTCGAGAAGAAGGATGCCGCGGCCGATACGACGGCACCGGCAGCGACCAGGTAATCAGCGTCACATCATCATGAAAATGGCCCGTTCGCGGGCCATTTTTTCGTGCGTCCAGAGGTAGGGTGGGCACCCCGTGCCCACGCGGACGTTCGCGTTAAGCATACTTTACGCGTGGCCACAGGGGTGCCCACCCTACACTTTAAGAAATTCCTCGCGCCCGCCCAGCCAGCGCTGCAGGTGCGCATCGACGATCGCCTCCAGCTCGGKGCGGTCCGACCCGAGCAGCCACGCGGCCACGTCGCGCGCCTGTTCGACGATCCATTGGTCCGTCTCCAGGTTCGCGAAGCGCAGCATGGCCTGGCCGGACTGGCGCGCGCCGAGGAATTCGCCGGGGCCGCGGATTTCCAGGTCGCGCCGCGCGATCTCGAAGCCGTCCGTCGTCTCGCGCATCGTCATCAGGCGTTGCTTGGCTACCGGACCGAGCGGGCTCTGATACAGCAACAGGCACACGCTGGCCGCGGAGCCGCGGCCCACGCGTCCGCGCAACTGGTGCAGCTGCGACAGGCCGAAACGCTCGGCATGCTCGATCACCATCAGCGACGCATTCGGCACGTCCACGCCCACCTCGATCACCGTCGTCGCGACGAGCACATGCACCCTGCCTTCGGAGAACGCATCCATGATCACCTGCTTTTCCGCCGGCTTCATGCGGCCGTGCACGAGGCCGACGACGAGGTCGGGCAGGGCGGTGGCCAGCGTCTCGTAGGTCTCGGTGGCCGTCTGCAACTGCAGCGCCTCCGATTCCTCGATCAGCGGACAGACCCAGTAGACCTGCCGGCCTTCCAGCGCGGCCGCATGCACGCGCTCGATCACTTCGTCGCGCCGGTTCTGGTCGATGGCGCGCGTGACGATCGGCGTGCGGCCCGGCGGCAGTTCGTCGATGATCGAGACTTCCAGGTCGGCGTAGTACGTCATCGCCAGGGTGCGCGGGATCGGCGTCGCCGACATCATCAGCTGGTGCGGGACCAGGCCGTCGGACCCCTTGTTGCGCAAGGTAAGGCGCTGGCCGACGCCGAAGCGGTGTTGTTCGTCGACCAGCACGAGGCCGAGCTTCGCGAACTGCACGGAGTCCTGGATGAGGGCGTGCGTGCCGATCACGAGCTGCGCTTCGCCCGATTCCGCCATCTCGCTGGCCGCCGTCTTTTCCTTCTTTTTCAGGCTGCCCGTCAGCCACGCCACCTTCACGCCCAGCGGTTCCATCCACGCGGCGATCTTGCGGAAGTGCTGCTCGGCCAGGATCTCGG
>NZ_JBFUDR010000169.1:0-13294 GCF_056404615.1 Massilia sp. P2_C2
GTTGACGGCGCCAAGTATAAAGGGTCTGTTCCGTGATCCCGCTCTCGCGCGCCAACTCCGACACCGGCCTGTTCTGCGGCGGCATCATCTGCCGCAGCAGCGCTTCTTTCCGTTCCGCTGAATACTGCTTCACTCCATCTCTCTTGCCCGTCCCCGATACTGTTTTACTTCATCAGGTGACGCGACAACTATTCTGACACCGGGGGGACTCCGGCCTGTCTTCCAGGGAAGCAGCCAAAGTCTTCAACGTCACCCGAGCGACCGCAATGAAGTGGCTCGAGCGCGACGATGTGCAAGACCGCTCCCATCGAGTCCACACCCTGCATACGACCTTGAGCGCAGCTCAGGAAGYCATCGTTTTGGCGCTGCGCCAGTCGCTCTATCTGCCGCTGGACGACCTGCTGTTCATCACGAAGCAGTACATCAACGCTGACGTTTCCCGTTCCGGCATCGCTCGTCTTCTCAAGCTGGCTTCGCCCATCAAGGTCAGCAAGATCATCACCGACAACGGTTCGCAATTTACCGACCGTTTCGCTACCAAAGACAAAAAGCCCAGCGGCAAGCACGCCTTCGACGTCGCTTGCGCAGCCCTGCCTGCCGAACATCGGCTGGAACCGCGCCACCCGCAAACCAACGGCATGGTCGAGCGTTTCAACGGGCGTATCAACGAGTTGTTACAGCAGAGGCGTTTCGACAGCAGGGCCGATCTGCAGGCCGCCTTGCTGAACTATCTGAAGCTGTACAACCACCATATTCCGCAACGTGCCATCGGCAGTAAAACACCCATCCTCGCCCTCAAAGAATGGCAGCAAAAGCGGCCAGAATTATTCGTCAAACGGGTTTACGATCAAACGGGACTCGACAATTAACAAAGTAAAGGTCTTTGAACTACACACTGCCTGAGCCCGGTACGCTTGAACTCAATGGCCCGTCTGCGTGGTCCAGCCAGCTTTCGCGCCAATACAGATATTCAGCCCGCGGACATTGGCTCACGCAATTGCCTTCGCAAACGACCCCGTCCAACGCGACCGTATTGCTCATGTGGACCATCCTTCCGTCCTGTTCCAGGATGATCTTGCGGATGGGATAGAGCACCTGATGCCGCTGCCCCAGGGCCGGGATCATGGTGGGCGTGAAATTAAGGCCGCAATTACGGCCATGTTCATCCAACGACGTCACGATACCGGCTGCACTCTTGACATCCACCCAATCGCCGCTGCCCAGCCCTAATGCACCCTTCGATTTCCTGCCCGGTGTGCCGGCCAGCGCCACGCTCTTCCGGCCCGGGAATAGACGCCGGCGTGCAGTACGGGCGGCAATCCGCGCAAATTCGAGCCACGACAAGTCGCCGTTGGCTATCTCGCGAAGAAATGGCATGACACTCCAGCGCGACAGGGGCAGGGTGGCGCTAGCCAGTTCAGTAGATTGGCAGGTATACCGCGCCCCGATGCGGGTTGGCAGGGAAGTCGGGCGCTGGCTGTTGGGGGCTGCACCGGTCCGTGACGGTATTGCCTGAATCGGGAACAGCCAAGCGGTTTTCCAGAACATTTGACAGGCGCGCTGGCAGCCATCATGGGACTGACCATTGCAGCGCGCGTTATCGAGGAAAACCGTATTGCGCATCTGACGCATGCCTATCCCAGCCACACAAGTACGTTCAACCTGGCGTTTAACACGGAAGGTTTGCCCGCACAGCGCTGCCATTTCAGGCATGAATGGCAGACCGTCAAGTTTCCCGTCACTGTCGAGCGTGGCGAGGACATCAGCCAGCTCGTGCACTTGCACTAGCTGTCCACGAGAAAGGATTGGAAAAGCAGTTGGCATTCTCGATCCCCAAGCAATGATCTAAACAGCAATCTTAGTTCAGGCATTTGACTGAAGTTTGCGTGAACTCAAGTCGTGCAAAAAAATGGCAGGACATTGACGGAGTGGCAGTGTGTCCGACACTTCGCCAACGCTCTTTATTTCATCGCATTGAGACCGCGCAAACCTGGACCGGCCCTTCCGCACAGACTGGCTCAGTGCGTTAACAGTTCGCTTGGCGTGCTTCCTTCACTCGCGTACAGCCGGAGATACGATGCTTACTTGAGAAGACTTCGCGCTGGACGGCGGTGCAGCCTCGCACAGGGCCGTTCGAGAACTTCAACAGCAAGGCAGGGCGCCAAGAACTGCTCAACGACGTTTGCGCGACAGAAGTGCGGGAACAGGTCTTGGATTGGCTAAGCAGCCGTCTCAAGCGCAGCGCCGGTACCTGAACATTGTTGCGCAAGTACTTTTAGAAATGCCGACCCTATGGCTATCAGCAATTCCGAATCGGTTGTAGAAAGAATCGACTGTGACCTTCTTGTCATCGGAGGGGGAGTCAACGGCACGGGAATCGCCCGCGACGCTGTCGGGAGGGGCCTTTCCGTTGTACTGTGCGAAAAGGACGACCTTGCATCGCATACGTCGGGAGCATCGTCGAAACTGATTCATGGGGGACTGCGCTACCTGCAATACTACGAGTTTGGTCTTGTCAGGAAAGCGCTGATCGAACGCGAGGTCCTGTTACGTTCGGCCCCGCATTTGATCACGCCATTGCATTTCGTGATGCCGCATGTCGAGAGTCTGCGGCCTGCCTGGATGCTTCGCTGCGGACTGTTCCTTTATGATCACCTGGCACGGCGTCAGCTGCTGGGCCGGTCGCGTGCCATCGATTTGCATACACACCCGGCAGGGGCGCCTCTGAAGCCGGAGTTCAGGCGCGGCTACCGCTACTCTGACGCATATGTAGATGACGCGCGGCTTGTCGCACTAAATGCCGTGGATGCCGCGGAGCGCGGCGCGCGTGTCTTCACTAGAACACGATGTGAATCGATGACGGCGAGCAAAGGTGCCTGGCGTACGACACTGCGCGGCGAAGGAGGAAGTGTCATTCGCGTCAATGCACGGTGCATCGCCAATGCCACAGGTTCGTGGGCGATGGATGTACGCAAACAGGCGACCCCTGCAAGTACTGGCGGTCTCCGCCTTGTAAAGGGAAGCCACATCGTCGTCCGACGCATTTTCGAACATGACGACGCCTACATCCTTCAGCATGGCGATGGACGGATCGTGTTTGCGATTCCCTATCAGCGGTACTTCACTATCATCGGCACAACCGATGTCGAATACTGCGGCGACGCTGGCAAGGTCGCAATCAGTGCCGAAGAGATCGATTATTTGTGTCAGCTCAGCAGCAGTTTTTTCCGTACCGATGTCCGCCCGTCGGACGTCGTCTGGAGCTATGCAGGTGTACGTTCCTTGGTTGACGATGGAACTGTGGATGCGTCCGCTATCACACGCGACTACCGCTTCGACTTCGACACGTCCATTGCGCCCCTGCTAACCATATTCGGCGGAAAAATCACAACCTACCGCAAATTATCGGAGGAGGCTGTCGACCGGATCGCCGCGCAGATACAGACAGGTGGCGTCCGCTGGACGGAAAAGGCATGTCTTCCCGGCGGGGACATTTTCAGCGACCGCCCTGAGAACCGTTCCGTCACTGACTTTGGTGAATTCGTATTGCAGTTACAATGGCTCTATCCGTGGCTACCCGAACATATTGTCTCGCGCTACGCGCGGGCCTATGGCACCCGCACGCACCGACTGCTTGGCAATCGGACACGACTTTCGGAAATGGGTCGTGTATTCAGTCATGACCTGTACGAGCGCGAGGTGCGTTACCTGATGGACGTCGAATGGGCACGCACCGCCGAAGACGTGCTCTGGCGGCGGACAAAGCTCGGCTTGTCCATGAGTGCCGATTCCRCTCGTGCCTTAGACACCTGGATGCAAAATGCCGCAAACCCGGCCAACCCGAATCGTGACTCGTCATGAAACAAAACAATACATGGCTCCGGTGCAAATTGTGGATGAGGGCCGGCCGAGGCGCTTCGGTGTACCTGTACGGGCAGCCCGTCAACATGCGATTGCCGTTCGATGGCCTTTATGCGCTGGCCAGGCACGTCATGCACCTGGACCCGCTGTCCGGACACCTGTTCGCGTTCATCAACCGCCGAGCGACCCAGATCCGCGTCGTCGATCACAGCGTCCCGCGTCTCGCCCTCGCCGAATGGGACGGAAGCATCGAAGGGCGCGATAACTACGATAACTATATCGGTGAAGCCGGCTGCCGTCAGGACGCGCGACACCCGCTGCTATCGATTACGTGTGCACAAGTGCTCACCGATCTCTTCCTGCCCCGTGCCGTCCTGCTGACCGTGCTCGTGCCTGACAGGCGTCACTTCCCCGCCTCCCGCCGGCGCAAGGCCGGCGACAGTGCCCGGCGTCACCGCCTGGAACGCCACGGGTAGCGCCGTTTGCGCCGCGTGGGCGCCCCTGGCGAGCCGTTGCAGATTCACCGCCGCGTTCGCGTCGCGATCGTGATGCGCACCGCAGCCGGCACAGGTCCAGGTGCGCTCGCCGAGCGCGAGCTGGTCGTTACGCTCCCAGCGCTACAGAGTCTGGACCGTGGTCCCCAGCGGCCTGGCGGCCTGCCCGATTCCTATCGTGCTTTCCATGATCACGATTGGACACATCTCCTCACATTTGGTTCGACTGGAGTCGAGCTCCCCCGGGATGGAATCTGCGCTCTCAAACCAGCATCGATTGCTGGGCGAAGATACCCGCCATCGCGCCCTGCCATGATGCCTGGGTGACCGAGGGCAAGTGGGGCGTGGCGAGGTCGCCGGCGGCGTAGATGCCGGGCATGCTGGTTTGGCGGCGCTCGTCGACCTGGAGGGCGATACCGACGGGCGTATCGACCGTGGCGAGGCCCAGTGATTCATGCAGGCTTGCGGACGGCTTGTTGCGCGGTTGGGCGAACAGGACGTCGACCGCGATATTGCGGCGGGTTTCGAGATTAACAGTGGTGATATGGCCCTGATGATGGGCGATCTCGACGATCCTGCCATCGACAACAGGTATGTTGCGGCTTGCCAGATCAGCCTGGATATCGGGCGGAATGGCATGACCATCAGCGAAGACAGTCAACTTGTCGGTCCAATCCCGGAACAGCCTGGCAGACTGGTGCGCCTGCGGGCCGGACCAGACGAGGCCCCAATGCTGGCCGGCGACTTCAAAGCCGTCGCAATAGGGGCAGGGCACGACGGACGTCCCCCAGCTTTCGGCAAAGCCCGGAACATCAGGCATTTGGTCGGCGACGCCATAGCTCAGGATCAGGCGGCGCGCGCCAAGGCTTTCGCCATCGCTAGTGAGGACAGAGAAATCGTCGATGGCGCCCGAGACGCTGTCGGCCCGGGCACTGACCAAGCTGATCGTGGGATAACGCGCCAG
The DNA here is from genome assembly GCF_056404615.1 of Massilia sp. P2_C2. NCBI lineage: Bacteria > Pseudomonadati > Pseudomonadota > Betaproteobacteria > Burkholderiales > Oxalobacteraceae > Massilia > Massilia sp. P2_C2. Next base: position 5,320 of record NZ_JBFUDR010000169.1, read on the forward strand.
CTGCTGCCGCGCCTGGGCCAGTATGTCCAGCGGCGGCTTGTGATCGTGGCCGAGCAGACCATGCGAGTGGCCCGCGTAGCGATTGCGCGGCAGGCCTGTATCGAGAACGGCGACCTTGCGGCGGGCACGGCCGAGTTGCAGGGCGGCGGCGAGGCCGGCAAAGCTGCCGCCGATGATGATGACGTCATTCATGGCAATGAACTCCGTGTTGTGGATGGAGGAGGGGGCGAAGCCCGGTGCATTGGCTTGCACATTTCAAGTACTGTGTGGTATCGTAATGCGTGAATTTGAATACTGTCAAGTACTGGAATTATCGTGACCGAAAACAACCAGAGCCGGCGCGGCAGGCCTGCTAACGACGCGCTTGGCCAAACGATAGTCGACGCGGCATGCGAACTCTTTGTGGAATTGGGTTTTCAAGCGACGACAATGGACAAGGTCGCCCAGCGGGCGAAGATATCCAAGCTAAGCATCTATCGGCACTTTGAGAACAAGGAGGCGCTGTTCAGCGCAGCCATCGCGGCCCGTTGCCATCAGTTTGCACCACAGGCCCTTTTTGAAGGCGTCGATGGTTCGGCCGAAGATCAGCTCATGGCGGTCGGATCATCCCTGCTCCGCACGCTGTTGAGGTCGGACGTCAGCGGTGTCGAAGCCATGATCATGGCCGACAAGACGAATCAAAAGTCGTTAAGCAAGCTCCATTACGAAGCCGGGCCCGCCCATGTCATCGCCCAAATTGAGGCCTTGTTGCGTCAGTTGCACGCAAAGGCCGTTCTGAACGTGCCTGATCCTTTCCAGTCCGCCCGCTTGTTTGCCGCGCTTTTCAAAGGATCCGATCTCCTGGTTATCGCACGCTTCGATGAGGCGAGAGCAGAGGACGTCAACGAAATCGAATCTTATTGCCGGTCGGCCGTCTTCATGTTCATCGCCGCGCACGGTGGCAACGACCAGTCTGAATTGCCACGGCTTCTCTAGACACTCGGTAATCTCTCTTTAATCAACTCGACGCGGCTGACCGGGCTGAAGTCGGGGACTTGCCAGTCGAGGCCGGACAGTTTGAGTTGGCTTTGCGCCATGCCCATCGCCTGGCGCAGGATTGCCGCCTCGCTGCACGTCGGGCTGCGGCCCCGTTTGCCGCTCGCGCCGCCGTGCCAGCACATGTCCTTGTCCAGCCAAACCAGCAGCGAGCCGCGCGCTCTCAACGCTTCGTTGTATTCCTTCCAGTTGGCCGTTCGGTATTTGGGTTTGGCTGGTGCACTCATCCTGTCAGTTTACCCGTGGCCCGGCTTGGCCGCTGCAGGGACGGATTTGTGCAACAAAGCCGCCCAACTCGCGAACATATCTTCGGAACGGTGCACATATTTTCGCCACTCGTGCCATGCCTTCCCAGGAGCGGGCTCACAATTGAGCCCTTCGTTCACTAACCTCAAATCGCAATGGGTGGCTGTATCTCTAAAACCGGCGGGACGCACGCTCCCGCCACCTATGGGTCCGATGGATATGAATCGGATGTTGAAAAGCGGAACAATCAAGCCCCGTCGGCACGGAGATCCCGTCCTGACGCGGCTCTGAGCGGTTTGGTCCCGCTTGCCAAGCGCGTGTACGAAGACAGCACGCTATACCACGGAACAAAGCGCGAGCACGTGCCATCGATTCGCAAAAATGGCTTCCAGAAGGATCGCAAAAGCGATGGAGCGACTGAGGGCGGCGGCGGCAATTTCATGATGCGATTCAGTAGTGGTGGGGTCACCGCATCAGGCGAGCACCACTACTTATCGAGCAGCCGCCAGATGGCGAAAGACTTCGCAATGTATGCTGACCCTGACCAGCCGGCGCTCGTGCGCACGATTGGCGTTGCAAACAACTTTCATCTGGAGCATGACCCCTATTCTGAGGGGCCTGCGTTGCGCACCAGGGACTCGATTCCCCCCGCGCACGTACTTGGTTCAAAGCGCAGCCCCGCGGGCGCCAATGCAAATGTCTTTCGCGAAGAAATGCAGAAGGCCGGTCACGATGTATCAACAAAGCAAGCAGGGCAACTGCTGAGAGAAGTGCAGTCCGATTCCGAGGACGACGCTTACCCTTCTCACGACGAATTCATCATGCGCCATTTGGGTGGCTAAAGAATTTGTTGAGTCGCCCGCCCGGATGCCGACCGTCGCGCCAGAATCTCAGCAGCCTGCCAAGGCAAGCCCAGCCCTTCGAATCTCACACGGGAAGCGCGCAGGCGCTTCCCTCGCTTCCGCCAGGAAATAAAAAAGCCGCCCGTGGGCGGCTGTTTTATTTCCTGGCGGAAGCGGTGAGATTCGAACTCACGAACGGGTTCCCCCGTCGGCAGTTTTCAAGACTGCTGCCTTCAACCACTCGGCCACGCTTCCTGAGGAACCGGCATTATACATAAATCATTGCCCCCGGGGCAGCAAAACGGACGACGCTATTGGGCCGACCACACCATCACCCCCAGCGCCGCATCCGGATCCTTGCGCGCCGTCAGCAGCCAGTTCTCGCGCAGGCTCACCTCGAAGTCGTACGCCGGCAACGGCTTCCCATACAGATACCCCTGCACCTCGTCGCATCCTGCCTGCTTCAGGAATTCGAGCTGGTCCAGCGTCTCCACGCCTTCCGCGATCACGCGGTGCCCCAGCTTGCGCCCCATGCCGATGATGGTGCTCGCGATCGCGCAGTCGCTCGGGTCCTGCGGGATGCCCGTCGTGAAGGAGCGGTCGATCTTCAGCGTGTCGATCGGGAAGCGCTTCAGGTAGGACAGGCTCGAATAGCCCGTGCCGAAATCGTCCAGCGACAGCGCCACGCCCAGCGCGCTGATGCGGTCCATGATGGCGATCACGTGGTCGATGTCGTGCATCAGCGTGCTTTCCGTGATCTCCAGTTCCAGCCAGTGCGCGGCCAGGCGGTAGCGCTTCAGGGTGTCGGCCACGCGGCCCGGCAGCGACGGCGAGAATTCGCGCGCCGAGACGTTCACCGCCAGGCGGAACGGCGGCAGGCCCGCGCGCTGCCAGACCGCGGCCTGGGCGCAGGCCTGTTCCAGCACCCACTCGCCCACCTGCACGATCAGGCCCGTACTCTCGGCCAGCGGGATGAATTCGGACGGGGGCACCATGCCGCGCACCGGATGCTTCCAGCGCACGAGGGCTTCCGCGCCCACCAGGCGGCTCGAGCCGATCTCGAACTTCGGCTGGTAGTGCAGGATCAGTTCGCCGTTGCCCAGCGCGTGGCGCAGGCCGGATTCGATCAGCATGCGCTGCTGCATGCCTTCGTTCATGTCGAGGCGGTAGAACGCGACGCTGCGGTCCGGGTTTTCCGCGTGTTCCTTGGCGCGCTCCATCGCGATGTCGGCCATGCGCAGCAGGGTTTCCGCATCCTGGCCGTCCTGCGGGTAGACGGCGATGCCGATGGCGGCGCCCACGCGCAGGTCGTGGCCCTGCACGAGGAACGGGATTTCCAGTGCGCCCTGCAGCTTTTGCGCGACCGTCGTGGCCTCGAAGTGCTGGCGGATGTCGAACAGGCCGACGGCGAATTCGTCGCCGGATAAATGCGCCACCACGTCCTCGTCGCGCAGCGTGCCGCGCAGGCGTTCGGCCACCTGGCGCAGCAATTCGTCGCCGACCTTGCGGCCCAGGGTGCCGTTGATCAGCTTGAAGCGGTTCAAATCGAGGTACAGCACGCACGCGGTGGACTCGTTGCGCTGCGCGACCATCAGCGCCTGGTCGACGAGGCGCCCGAACAGCGTGCGGTTGGGCAGGCCCGTCAGCTCCTGGTAGTAGGCCAGATGATGCAGGCGTTCCTCCGCCAGCTTGCGTTCCGTGATGTCGGTGAGGTAGGCGATCAGGCCGACCGGGCGGTCTTCCAGGTCGCACAGCGGCGACAGCGACAGGCTGGCCCAGAACACTTCGCCCGACTTCTTGCGGCGCCGTACTTCCATCATGCGGCCGCCCTGCTCCGCGAAGACGTCCTCCGAATCCGGCTCCTCGTCCGCATACAGGAACAGGATGTTGCGGCCCACGGCTTCCAGCGCCGTGTAGCCGAACAGGTGCTCGGCGCCCTTGTTCCAGCTGGTGATGTAGCCCATGCGGTCCAGCGTGAGCACGGATTCGTGGATCTGGTCCAGGATCTGCGACTGGTGCGCCAGCTGCGCCTCGACCTGCGCATAGGCGTGCGTCGTGCGCTGGGCCAGCGAATGCACGTGCATCAGCGAGCCGGTGAGGCCCGCGAGGCCTTCCAGCTGGCGCCAGTCGTCCAGGCTGTAGACGCGGCCGGCCACTTCGTAGCGGCCGAAACACAGACCGTCGGCGCGCACGTCCTGCAGCAGCGCACCTTCGCGCGGGGCAGCCGGTACGGCATCGGCGGGGATGAATGCGCCGTGCGGACTGGCGAGGAGCAGCCCGGCGATGCGTCCCAGTTCGGCGTACAGCGCATCGCCCCGGAGTTTCAGCACGGCGTCGCAGACGGCAGCGCTGCCGCCCACGAAATCCATTGGTGCGGCGGCTGGCATCTCAGACATTGCGTGCTACCTGAATGGCCCAGTGATAGGCATGCATCTGGCTCTCCCACCAGTCCGGTCCGTCGACCCCGGCCAGTTCCAGCGTTGGAGCGTCTGGCCGGCCCGTTTCGGCCAGCCGCAGGCGCTGTCCGAGTTCGCCTTCGCGGTGCAGCAGCGCGGCTTCGACATGTTCCGGCAGGTTCAGGTCCCGCACCACGTCCTGCATCGGCATCTGGAACAACCGGTCCAGCAGCGAGAAGACGCCGGCCATGAAGGCGAGGTCCTGGTCGTCGCGGTCGCCGCCGTCGAGCCTGCACAGCGCCTCCAGCGCCGCGCCGCGCAGTGCGGCCACCGGCAGCATCAGGTTCGGCGGGCTGTCCGAATGCGGGCGCGCGTACAGCAGCAGTTGCAGCCACCGCTGCAGCTGGCGGCGTCCCAGGCGGTTGATCGCCTGGCTGAAGCTCGTGATCTGGGCACCGCCCGAGAACGCGGCCGAGTTCACCAGCTTCAGCAGGTGGTACGACAGCGCGGCGTCCTGCTTCAGTTGCGCTTCCAGCTCGCGCGAATCGGCGTCGCGCGCCAGCAGCGCGAGCATGGTCAGCATGCGGCGGCGCGACGTGCCGTCGTCGCCGTCGGGCACGCTGCCTTCCAGTGCGTAATCGCCGCTGAACCAGGAAAAGCCGGCGTTCTCGCAGGCGCGGTAGCGCGCCATGTCGTCCACGCGATAAGCCAGGTGCGGTCCGAACAACGTGGGCAGCGAACCGGCGCGCGGCAGCTCCGCGCCGGCGTCGCGCGCGACGGTGCGCAGCGCGATGGGTGCGGCCACGCCTTCCGGCAGCGGACCGTCGACCAGCACGCGATAGCCTGCCATCTGCAGTTCCGCCAGGCGGCGCGCGGTGCCGTCCGTCGCCAGCGCGGCCGCATTCACGGCGAACAGCACGCGATTGGCCGGCAACAGGTTCAGGACGGGCGGTGTGAGGACGGCGGGGCCATCGAGCAGGAGGATGCAGTCGAGCGGCGCGATGGCGGCCAGCAGGTCAGGCGTGCCGAACAGGCATTGCAGCGTGGCGTCGTCGAGGGTCTCGCCCGCCGTGCCGAGTAAAAGAGCGGCCCATTCGTTCTGTGCGTTGGCGACAGAACGGATTTCAACCACCGGGAACGGGGCGCTGGCCATTAACGATTATGCATTGATAGTAACCGGCTAATAGTAGAGCACGCCCTAGTGGAACGCAATGGTTCTGTTTCCTCTTGGATACGCTTTTTTCAGATATATTTACGCACCTACCGGACCGAACCGTCCGTGCTGCACCGCAAACTTGATCAGTTCGGCCTGTCCCTCGATCCCGAGCTTGCGCTTGATGTTCAGGCGGTGCGTCTCGACGGTGCGCACGGACAGGTCGAGCGCACGCGCGATCTGCTTGTTCGATTCGCCGTTGGCGATGTGGCGCAGCACTTCCTGCTCGCGCGACGTGAGCTGGTTGTCCTGCGCGGCCGGCCGCGCCAGCTGGCGCGCGACCGCGGCACTGTAGTAGATGCCGCCGGCCATGACGGTGTCGATCGCGAGCACGATGTCCCTGCCCGGCGCATCCTTCAGCACATAGCCGCGCGCGCCCGCCTGCATGGCCTGCGCGACGTATTCGAGCTTGTCGTGCATCGAGAGGATTAATATCGCGATGTCCGGATGGTTCGCGGTCAGCCGCGCCGTCGCCTCGATGCCGCTGCCGTCGCGCATGGTGATGTCCATCAGCACGAGGTCGATGCGCGTGCCGCCCGCCAGCGCCAGCGCTTCCGCGCCGGAATCCGCTTCGGCCACGACGCGGAAATGCGGCACGGCCTCGAGGCGCGCGCGCAGGCCGTCGCGCACGAGCGGGTGGTCGTCGACCAGCATGATGTGGACAGGTGTCGTCGTCATTCAATCCTCCGGCTCAGTCTACGAGTTCGACGCTGGCGCACACGGTGGTGCCCGCCGCCGACGATGCGATGTCGAGGTGGCCGCCGATCGCGTCCAGCCTTTCCACCATGTTGCGCAGGCCGATGCCGCGCTGCGGATGCGTGGCCACGCCCTCGGCGTCGAAGCCGGCGCCGTCGTCCGCGATGGTCAGCAGCACGCGCCCGCGGTCGCGTTGCAGCGACAGGTCGATGTGGCGCGCGCCGGCGTGGCGTTCGATGTTCGTCAGCGCTTCCTGGGCAATCCGGTACAGCACCGTGCCGACGGTCTGCGGCAGGTGTTCCGCGTCGCCGGAGGCCGAGAACGCGACCGGCGTGCCGCTGTGCTGCGAGAATTCCTCGGCCAGGTGGTCGAGCGCGGCCGCGAGCCCGAGGTCGTCCAGCAGCATCGGACGCAGGTCGTGCGAGATGCGGCGCACTTCGCCCAGTACCTGGTTGAGTTCCTCGGCCGTGCGCTCGAAGCTGGCATGCGCCTGGCGCTGCTGTTCCGGCGTGCCTTTCATGCGGATGATGCCGGCCTCGATCTGCAGCTTGATCGATACGAGCCACTGGCTGATGCCGTCGTGCAGGTCGCGCGACAGGCGCGCCCGCTCCTGTTCCTGCGAATCGACGACGCGCTGCGCCAGCGCTTTCAGCTTGGTGTCCGCCACGCGCGATTCGCTGATGTTCAACGCGAGGCCCGCGCCGCCGATGACGAGCGTGGCGAGGATGGCGACGCCGGCGATCCACCACATGGTCGTCTCGATATTGCGCGACTGCTGGGCGTCGACCTGGTCGAGCGCGGCCTGCACGTCGTCGAGGTACAGGCCGCTGCCCATCATCCAGTTCCATTGCGGGATCGGGACGACGTAGCCCAGCTTGGGCGCGGACTTGTTCGTCGACGGCTTGACCCAGTTGTAGCGCACGAGTCCCCCGCCCCGATTCGCCACGGCGACGAGGTTCTGGATCGTGGGCGCGCCGAACTGGTCGCGCAGGTTCCACAGGTTGCGCCCGACCAGCTCGGGCTGGCGCGGGTGCATCAGGTTGCGTCCCTGCATGTCGTAGACGAAGAAATAACCGTCGTCGCCGAAGCTGAGCGATTGCAGGATGCGCTTGGCCTCGGCCAGGGTGGCCGGGTCGCTGCGGCCGGACGCCGTCAGGTGCGCGATCGAATGCGACGCCAGGTCCACGTAGTGCTTGAGTTCCGCTTCCTTGCTGGCCAGGTAGGCCCGCTGGATCGTGGCGTGCTGTTCGTGCGCCAGCGCTATCGCCTGTTGCCGCACGAACAGGGCGATCGCGCACAACGCTACGATCAATGGGGCGATCGCGAGAAAGATGACCTTCTGCCGTAATTGCATGCCGTGCGCGTCGAATTTAGTCGTAACATGAAATTGTACGACCGATCAGCGCTCGCCGCATGGGTGACGCGCTCGCCGCATGGGTGACGCGCTCGCCGCATGGGTGACGCGCTCGCCGCATGGGTGACGCGCTCGCCGCATGGGTGACGCGCTCGCCGCATGGGTGACGTTAACGCGACGCATGCATTTGGTG
>NZ_JBFUDR010000170.1:0-13262 GCF_056404615.1 Massilia sp. P2_C2
CTACATGAACGGATATGGCACAATGCCCTATCCTTATCAGAAAGACCCGACGCAATGACTCCATTCGAACCGAATCTCTCCTCCCTCGCCGTCGCGCGCGACGTCCTGTTGACGCCATTCGGGCTCGACGAAGGCAAGCTGATCACGACGCTGGGAACCATGTTCACGCATAAGGTCGACTATGCCGACCTGTACTTCCAGTTCACCAAGAGCGAAGGCTGGAGCCTGGAAGAGGGCATCGTCAAGAGCGGCAGTTTCTCGATCGACCAGGGCGTCGGCGTGCGCGCCGTGTCGGGCGACAAGACCGCGTTTTCCTATTCCGACGAGATCTCCCAGGCCGCCCTGCTGGACGCCGCCGCCGCCACGCGCACGATCGCGCGCGCGGGCGCCGGCCGCGTGAAGGTCGCATCCGGCATCCAGCCCAGCGGTGGCCGGGCGCTGTACCTGCCGCATGACCCGCTCGCGTCGCTCGACGCCACCGCGAAGGTCTCCCTGCTGGAGCGCATCGAAAAGATCGCGCGCGCCAAGGATCCGCGCGTCGTGCAGGTGATGGCCGGCCTGGCCGGCGAGTACGACGTCGTGCTCGTCGTGCGCAGCGATGGCGTGCTGGCGGCCGACATCCGTCCGCTCGTGCGGGTATCCGTCACCGTCATCGCCGAGCAGAACGGCCGGCGCGAGATGGGCTCGTCGGGCGGCGGCGGCCGCTACGACTATGCTTATTTCACCGATGAACTGCTGGAAAAATACGCCAGCGAAGCCGTGCAGGCGGCCCTCGTGAACCTGGAAGCGCGTCCGGCGCCGGCTGGTCCGATGACCATCGTGCTTGGCCCGGGCTGGCCCGGCGTCCTGCTGCACGAAGCCGTCGGCCACGGCCTGGAAGGCGACTTCAACCGCAAGGGCTCGTCCGCGTATGCCGGCATGATCGGCCAGCGCGTCGCGGCCAAGGGCGTGACGGTCGTCGACGACGGCACGCTGCAGGACCGCCGCGGCTCCCTCAACATGGACGACGAGGGTAACCCGACCCAGTGCACGACCCTGATCGAGGACGGCATCCTGAAGGGCTATATCCAGGACACCATGAACGCGCGCCTGATGAAGATGCCGGTGACGGGCAATGCCCGCCGCGAATCGTTCGCGCACCTGCCGATGCCGCGCATGACGAACACGTATATGCTGGCCGGCGACAAGGATCCGGCCGAGATCCTGGCCTCGGTCAAGAATGGCCTGTATGCGGTGAACTTCGGCGGCGGCCAGGTCGACATCACGAACGGCAAGTTCGTGTTCTCGGCCAGCGAAGCCTATATGATCGAGGACGGCAAGGTGACCTATCCCGTGAAGGGCGCCACCCTGATCGGCAACGGTCCGGACACGATGAACCGCATCTCGATGATCGGCAATGACATGCGCCTGGACTCGGGCGTGGGCGTGTGCGGCAAGGAAGGCCAGAGCGTCCCGGTGGGCGTCGGCCAGCCCACCCTGCGTATCGACGGCGTGACCGTCGGCGGCACGGCCTGACGGCCAGCCGCACGTTGCGAATGGCACGCGCCTTCGCACAGGGAACGCGTATGTCCCTGGCAGCGCGCGGGCGTTCGCACATTTCGGCCGCTTTGTTCGCGCCGGTGCTGGCGGCCTTGCTCGCGGTGGCGCCCCGGTCGTGGTGCCAGGTGGAGAGCGCGAACGTCGCCACCCGCTTCGGCCCGGTCGAGACGCGGGCCGTCCCGGACGCGGCGCCAGCCCGCTCCGACATCCTGTTCCGCGGCGCGCCGCTCGGCCAGGTCGACGGCGCTGCCGGGCTCGTCAAGCTGTCCGTGCAGGACGATGCCGATTACGTGCTCGTCGATGCATCGATGCCGGATCCGCAATGCCGCCACCGCTTCGTCGTGCTGCGGGTCGGACCGGGCGATGAAGCGACGATGTCGGCGCCGTTCGGCGATTGCCTGACCGCGTTCGGCGCACGCCGTGCGGGCGACCGGCTCGTCATCCAGCTGGCGCAGGAAGACGCGGGGCACGAACGCCCGGGGCACGAGCGCGCCGGACAACCGCAGCGCGACCCGGTCGTACACGAATTCGTGTGGACGTCCGGCCGCATGAAGGAACTCACCAACGTGCTCACCCGCTGCGAAGCGGCGCAGGTCACGGCCGCGTCGCGCTGGACACCGGTGGCGTCTGCCCAGGCAGGACGCGTCGTGACCGGTTCGGGCCGCGCCTGGTTCCATACGGCGCCGGTGGAAGCGTGCCGCCTGCCGGCACTGTTCGTTATTCCGGGCGATGTGCTGACCGTCCTCCACGTCTACGGCGACTATGCCGACGTCGCCTACCGCAATCCGCGCACGGGACGCGAGGCCAGCGGCTGGCTCCGCCTCGACCGTCTCGCCCCTGCCGCGGCGCCCGCAGCAGAGCCTGCCGGCGCGCCGATCGCGACGCCTGTCCCCGACGCACTCAATGACTCCACGCGGTGATAGTTGGCGGTTCCGATATCGCGCTCGAGCACGGAGCCGCCAACTATCACCGCGTGGGCAGCGCATGCATTTCGACTACGCCGCCATCACGGTGGAGCTGCCCACCCTACCTCTCTCAGAWCGAATAGCGCACCCCCAGCGTGTAATAGCGCCCGCGCGCACCCTCGTAGTCGAGCGGATTGTAGGCCTGGGCGCCATAGGTCAGCGGATCGAGTGGCGCGACCTTGTCGAACAGGTTCTGGATCGAGCCGAACACTTCCAGCGCAGGCGTTGGCTTCCAGCGCGCCACCAGGTCGACCGTCGTGAACGACGCCAGTTCGCAGCCGCTCGGCGCATCGGCGCCGTTGGCGAAGGTGACGGCGCAGCCGCTCGGGTCGCCGCGGAAGAAGCGGTTCTCGAGGGGGGCACGGTAGTTGATGTTGAGCGACACGCGCCAGTTCTGGTGGTCCCAGCCGAAGCGCATGTTGAACTTCTCGGCCGGCGTGCCCGTGCAGTTGGTGACGTCGCAATTGCCATGCGTGCCCGCGAATTCGCGCGAGGTGCCGTCCTGTTCCGTGCGCAGCCATTCGAAGATGTGCGTGTACTTGACGTCGAACGTGGCATTGCCCCAGGTGTCCGGCAGGCGGTGGTTGTAGCGCGCGTCGACGTCGAGCCCGCGCACCTTGCTCTGGGCGGAATTGACGTAGCGCGTCAGCACGGCGGTGATCTGGCCCGGATCGCCGGGGATGGCGCTCGCGCTGCCGGGGTCGCGCGCGACGTGGCCGGCGGCGATGGCGGCGTCGACCTGTTCCTGGTTGATCTCGTCGCTGCGCTTGATCTTCCAGTAGTCGACCGAGATGCTCGCGCGCGCGAACGGGTCCCAGATCATGCCCAGCGTATAGCTCTTCGAATGTTCCGGCGACAGGTCCGGGTTGGGCGACGTGATCAGCGCCACCGACGCCGGGTTGCAGCTGCTCGTCACGCCCAGCGCGCAGCGCACGGGGTCGGCCGCGGTCGAGAATGCGGCCAGGCCGCCGGCACCGTTTTCGGCCGGGCTCGGGGCACGGAAGCCGCGTGCGAACGTGCCGCGCAGGGCGAACTGGCGTGTTGGCGTCCATTTCAGCCCGACCTTCGGCGTGTAGGCACTGCCGACGTCGGTGAAGTGGTCGTAGCGCATGGCCGCTGACGCTTCGAGGTGGTAGGGCAGCGGCGCCAGCGCCTCTCCATACAGCGCGAACACGTTGCGGCTGCCGGAATAGGCGGAATAGCCCAGGCCGATGATATTGCCCCGTTCCGTGCCGGTCGTGGGCAGCAGTTCCGTCATCTCGTGGCGGAACTCCGTGCCGAGCGCCAGCCCCAGGTTGCCGGCCAAATAAGGCATGCCGCCGAATTCGCGGGTGGCCTTGAAGTCGATCTGGGCGACCTTGGTGTTGGCCGTGTTGACGATGCCCGGCGACAGGGCGGCGTACAACGCGGGCGAATTCAGCCCGGCGTTTTCGGCGATGCGCCAGTAGGTGCCCGGAGGCAGTGCCGCATAGGCCGGGCTGTGTGCCGTCGCTGCCGCCACATTGGCCGGGGACGGGTCGAGCAGGGCGAAGGCGACGTCGCGCTGCAGGTAGCCCGTCTGGAAATTGTTGACGTGGTTGTGCGAGTACAGCAGGGCCGAGTCCCAGTCCCAGCCATGGTTCGTACCCTTGGCGCCGCCGACCCAGCGGACGAAGTTGGAATCGATGTTGGAGACGCGCGGGCCGACGTCCGCCGCGAGGTAGCGGATCCGTGCCGCCATGCCGAAGTATGGGTTGTCCGGGTGGTCGGGGCCGAGCTGGACGACGGCGTTGTTGACGGGCCCGCCCGGGTAGCCGACCGAGGCGCTGACGGACGATGGCGTCGTCGATGAATCCGTCTGGCTCGTGTACCAGTTGAACTCGCTGTACAGCTGCGTGGTCGGGTTGAACTGCCAGGTGCCGCGCGCGAAGAAGCTCAGGTTTTCCTGCTTCGGCTCGATCTGGTTGTATTGCAGCGACGCGTCGATCAGGCAGCCGCCGCCGGGGTCGCCCTGCGGGTGGTTGGTGAAGTTGGAACAGGCCGCGCCGGGGAACGTACGGGTGAAGCCGGGGGCGAGCAGGTTGCCCCGGTTGTAGTAGTTCGTGAGGTCGTTCGGATTGCGCACGTTGCCGTTGATGGCGTTGCCGGCCGTGCCGGTGCCGGCGAGGATGGCACCCGTGCCGCCCAGCGCCTGGTCGGCCGAATAGCCCCAGTTGCGCAGGTCGTTGCGGCCGATCCAGTCGCGGTCCGAGCGGTCGCGGTACCAGATCTCGTCGAATTTCTTGTACTCGAGGCTGAACAGGAAGTTGTAGCGGTCGGCGTCGAGGCTGCCGATGCCCTTGGTGAAGGCGATGTTCGTGCGCTTGCCGTCCCATTCGGAGCTAGAGCCGCGCGAGTAGCGTACGGCGTTGCCCTGGAAATCGCGGCGCAGGATGATGTTGACGACGCCGGCGATGGCGTCCGAGCCGTAGATGGCGGACGCGCCGTCCTTCAGGACCTCGATGCGCTCGACGGCGTCCGTCGGGATCACGTTCAGGTCGGTGAACTGCTTCTGGCCGTCGTCCGCGAGGCCGTACGGGGCCATGCGGCGCCCGTTCAGCAGCACGAGCGTGGACGCGGCGCCGAGGCCGCGCAGCGAAATGCCGGACGCGCCGGCGGCAAAGCCGTTGCCGAACGTGGTCGGCACGGAACCCTGGTTGTCGACGGCGAGGGTCTGCAACAGCTCGGCCACGGTGGCCTTGCCGGACCGTTCGATGTCGGTGCGGTTGACGGTGATGACGGACGACGCCGTTTCGGCTTCCGAGCGGCGGATGTTCGAGCCGGTGATCTCGACGCGCGGGACCGGCTTGGGCGCGGCTTCCTGGGCCGGCGCCGGCAATGCCAGCAGCGCGAGGCCGAAGGCGCCCCCGCCCGCGAAGAGGCGTCGGATCGTTCGGCATATCGGGGTTTCAGTCATGTCCAGCCTCCAATGCGGTGAGGAATGTCGACCCGGTGTGCATGCCGCCGGGACCCGTTGCAACTTTTGCATCCCGACCGAAGAGGCAACTGACATCTCTCAAGTGTGCTGGGAGAGCGGAAGAGGGTGTCTGGTTGACGCAACCGATCGCCTGTATAGGCAACCGTAACCAACAGATCAAAGGGCAAATAAAGTCTTGCCAACGTCGCCGCAATGTTGTTATAGTCAATCGACTAATCGGAACTCCCAATGCGCCACGCCGTCTTCTTTACCTTTCACTTTTGGTTTAGCCATTCCAGCCCGACGGCGGTGGAGTAGCGGCAGGTTCACGCAGTAACAGAACGAAGTCCGATACAAGATTCCAAAAGACCGCCGAGCTGGCGGTCTTTTTTTTTACGGTTCAGAAATATCAATCACAGATCAGCACAGATCAGAACGGAGAACAGCAATGCCTCGCACCGACGACTTACGCATCCGCGAAATGAAGGAACTGACGCCCCCCTCGCACCTGATCCGCGAATTCCCGGTGACCCCGGAGGCGGAACAGACCGCGTCGCAGGCGCGCGTGGCGCTGCATCGCATCCTGCACGGCCAGGACGACCGCCTGATGGTCGTGATCGGCCCGTGCTCGATCCACGATCCGAACGCCGCGCTGGAATATGCCCGCCGCCTCGTCGAGCAGCGCCGCCGTTTCGCGGGCGAGCTGGAAGTGGTCATGCGCGTCTACTTCGAGAAGCCGCGCACCACGGTCGGCTGGAAAGGCATGATCAACGACCCGTACATGGACAACAGCTTCCGCATCAACGACGGCCTGCGCATGGCGCGCGAACTGCTGCGCGACATTAATGAACTGGGCCTGCCGGCCGGCACCGAATTCCTCGACGTGATCAGCCCGCAATACATCGCCGACCTGATCAGCTGGGGCGCGATCGGCGCCCGCACCACCGAGTCGCAGGTGCACCGCGAGCTGGCGTCGGGCCTGTCGTGCCCGGTCGGCTTCAAGAACGGCACCGATGGCAATATCAAGATCGCCGCCGATGCGATCAAGGCCGCGTCGCAGGCGCACCACTTCCTGTCCGTGACGAAGGGGGGCCACTCGGCGATCGTGTCGACGGCGGGCAATGAGGACTGCCATATCATCCTGCGCGGCGGCAAGACGCCGAACTACGATGCCGCCAGCGTCGAGGAAGCCTGCAAGCAGCTGGCCGCGAACGGCCTCGCGGGCCGCCTGATGATCGACGCCTCGCACGCCAACAGCAGCAAGAACCCGCAGAACCAGGTGCCCGTGTGCGCGGACATCGGCCGCCAGATTGCGGCGGGCGATACGCGCATCGTCGGCGTGATGGTCGAGTCGCACCTCGTCGGCGGCCGCCAGGATCTCGTGCCGGGCAAGGAACTGACGTACGGCCAGTCCGTCACGGACGGTTGCATCGACTGGGAGACCAGCATCGCCGTGCTGGAAGACCTGGCGGCCAGCGTGCGCCAGCGCCGCCTGCGCGACGACGCCTGAGCCCGTTCGTGGTGTGTGTGCGTCACGCGTGGGCACGTTTCATTGGATTGATGCCCCCGGCATCAATCCCCCCCGGCCTCAAATGCCCACCCTACAGCCCGGTAGGGTGGGCGGCCCTCCGCCCACGCGCGACGTTCGCAATGCGTTGGCGTTACGTTAAAAAAACCGCCGCCGGCCTCGCAGCCGGCGGCGGTTTTTTCATGCTTCGCGATCAGCCGATCAGAACTGGTAACGCACGCCCGCCTTGAAGAAGCGGCCGATGGCGCCGCTGGCGTCCATCGGGTTGTAGCTCATGCCGCCGTAGGTCAGCGGATCCAGCGGTGCGATCTTGTCGAACAGGTTCTGGATCGAACCGTAGATCTGCAGCTGCGGCGTCACCTGGTAGCGGGCCGACAGGTCGATCGTCGTGAACGACGCCAGGCGGCAGTTGCCCGGTGCCGGCGACTTGTCCGCGAACTGCGAGGCGCAGATGTCGCCCGCGAAGTACACGTTCTGCATGTCGGCGCGGTAGTTCGCGGTCGCGGTCACGTTCAGGTTCTGGCGGTCCCAGGACAGCGTGGTGCTGATCTTGTCCTTCGGCGTGCCGGCGCAGTCCGACGTGTCGCAGTTGCCGTGCGTGCCGGCGTACTGGTAGCGCGTGCCGTTCTTCTCGGCGCGCACCCACGATGCGACGTGGGTCCAGGTCAGGCCCACGGTGGCGCGGCCGTAGTCGCCCAGGCGGAAGCGCTGCTTGACGTCCAGGTCGACGCCCTTGACCTCGGTGAAGCTCGAGTTCTGGTATGGCGCCTTCGACAGCAGCAGCGTGCCCGTGTTCGGGATCGCGACGCCGTTCACGACCAGGTTGTTGTCGTTGCGGACGGCGGTCGGCAGGGCGGCGGCTTCCACGTACGACAGCGGGTTGATCTCGTTGGAACGCTTGATCTTGAAGGCGTCCAGCGACAGCGCGGTGCCGTCGAACGGATCCCACACCATGCCCAGCGTGTAGCCTTTGGATTTCTCCGGCTGCAGGTTCGGGTTGCCGACCTTGACGGCGCCGATCGAAATCGCGCAGTCGGCGGCGGTGGCGCCGCCGGCGGCAGGCGTGCCGCCCGGGCAGCGGATCGGGTCACGCACGGACGAGCTGCCGGTGCTCTGGCTCGACGGGCTGAATTCGGCCGGACCCGGGGCGCGGAAGCCTTCCGTGTACGTGGTGCGCAGCGCGAACGTCTTCAGCGGCGTCCATTTGGCGCCGAACTTCGGCGTGGTCGACGAGAAGTCCTTGTACTTGTCGTAACGGACGGCGGCGTTCAGCTCGACCGTCTTGATGACCGGTGCGGCCACTTCGAAGAACACGGCCGACACGTTCTGGTCGCCCTTGGCGGCCACGTACGACGAGTTGATCGAACCGTCCGACGTGCCCGACAGCGACGGGTYGTCCAGCGACTGGTGGCGGTATTCCGCGCCGACCGCCAGGCCCAGGGCGCCGCCCGGCAGCTGCATCAGTTCGCGCGAGGCCTTGAAGTCGGCGATGTCCAGCTGGGTGGTCGAGTGCGACGTGGCGTTCGTGACCATCGCGGCGTACAGCGAGGCCGGGTTCTTGCTGGCCTGCGTGCCGATGTAGTACGGGAAGTACTTGCTGGTCGGATCACCCAGCGCGGCCTGCAGCACCTTCATGTTGATCATGTTGCTGTAGTTCAGGTCGAGCGTCGACTGCGAGTGCGTGAGGCCGGTGTCGAAGTCCCAGCCCGCCAGCGTGCCTTTCAGGCCGACCACGACGCGCTTGAATTCGTTGTCGGCCGAGCGCGTGCTGGGACCGACGTCGAACATCGAGTAACGCAGGCGGACGGCGGCGCCGTACGGGTTCTGTGGATGCAGGGGCGATACCAGGATCGCGTTGCCGTAGTTGATGACGCCGGTCGGGCTGGCGGCGTTCGGCGGGAAGGCGATGGTGCCGCTGGTCGACGGCGGGGTCAGCGTGAATTCGGTGTCGCGCTTCGAGTAACCGGCTTCGGCGTAGAACTGCAGGTCGCTGCTCAGGTTCTTCGTGAAGCGGGTGTAGAAGTTCATGCCGCCGATCTTCGGCTGCATCGAACGGAACTGGTCCTGGTACCACAGGCAGCCGCCGGCCGGGTCTTGCGCGGTGGTGACGGAGAACTGCGAGCAGCCCGGCAGCGAGACGTAGTTGGTCGTCTTCGGATCGCGCAGCGCGCCGGTCGGGGTCGGGCTGGACGCGCCCGGGGTGATGTAGCCCGCGGCGAACTGGGTGTTGGCGGGATAGCCCCACGGACGGATGTCGCCGTGGCCGATCCAGGCGCGGTCCGAACGGTCCTTGTTCATCAGCATCTCGTTGCCGTAGAACTCGGCGTTGACCATGACGTTGTAGCCGTCTTCGTCCAGGTGGCCCTTGCCCCAGGTGAGGGAGGCCTTGCCGGTGCCGGCGTCGCGGTAGCGCGATTCGCCCGCCTCGGCCTTGAGCACCGTGCCGACGAAGTCCTTGCGCAGGATGATGTTGACCACGCCCGCGATCGCGTCGGCGCCATAGGTCGACGAGGCGCCGTCCTTCAGGATCTCGATGCGCTCGACCGCTTCCATCGGGACGGTCGACAGGTCGGTGAAGCTCTTCTGGCCGTCGTCGGCGCGCGCGAACGGTGCCATGCGGCGGCCGTTCAACAGCACGAGGGTGGAGGTGGCGCCCAGGCCGCGCAGGGAGATGGCGGTCGAGCCGGCGGCGAAGCCGTTGCCGAACCCGGTCGGCAGCGAACCGGCGCCGTCCGACGTCAGGGTCTGCAGGTATTCCGCGACGGTGCCCTTGCCGGACTTGGCGAGGTCTTCACGGCTGACCACCTGGACGGGCGATGCCGTCTCCGCGGTGGCGCGCTTGATGCTCGAACCGGTGATTTCAACACGCTGGATCGGCCCCTGGGCGTCTTGCGCCACGGCCGGTGCAGCGCCCATTGCCGCATAGGCGAGGGCGAGCGTCACTGCTTGTGCGATTGCTTTCTTTTGATGCATTACTACTCCAAATGGGGCTTCGATGGTGAGGTTGAGCATCGAGCGTTCCCAATTCCGCATATTTTTGGTATGCACATATTGAACCGGGAAAAGCTCGCGTGTGGGCTCTCTCGGTTTGGCCAAAAATCCATAATTAAATTTTGGCAACGCATCAAACCATTGGACGACGCAATATGTCAATACGATGACATTACGTATTGCGTAAACGCCACAGATGGTGTTTCCCTCAGGTTATGCCCCCATGAAATCTTTTCCCATTCGGGCRGCGCATTCTGGTCTATAGTTCCGAACGCGCCGCGTGACGGTGCGTTCGATGAATCCGGGAATCCCGATGTTTGCTTATATCCTGCGGCGCCTCTGGCAAATGCTGCCCACGATGGCCGGCGTCGTCGTGCTGGTGTTCGTGCTGTTCAACTGGGTCGGCGGCGACCCCTCGTACCTGTTGGCGGGCAAGATGGCCGACGCCCGCGCCATCGCGAACATCCGCGCCCAGCTGGGGCTGGACGATCCGTGGTACGTCCAGCTGGGCATCTTCGTGAAGCAGATCGTGACGTTCGACTTCGGCAACGCCTGGGCGACGGGCGAGCCGGTGTCGCACATCGTCACAAGCCGCCTGGGGCCGTCGCTGACGGTGCTCGTGCCGCTGACGGTGCTGGAGACGACGATCGGCATCGCGCTGGCGCTCGCCGTCGCATTCGTGCGCGGCTCGCTGACCGACCGCCTCGTGATGGTTGCGTGCACGGTCGGCATGTCGATTTCGATCCTGGTCTACATCATCGTGTTCCAGTATGGCCTCGCGTACAAGCTGGGGCTGTTTCCGGTGCAGGGCTGGGGCGAGCATTTCACGGAAAACCTGCTGCGCTATGCCACCTTGCCGATCCTGATCGGCCTCGCGGTGTCGCTGGCGCCCACCTTGCGCCTGTTCCGCAGCTTCGTGCTGGACGAAGTCGGGCAGGACTACGTGCGCACGGCGCGCGCGAAGGGCCTGCCGGAGCGCCGCATCGTATGGGTGCACGTGCTGCGCAACGCGGCCATCCCCATCATCACCTACGTCATGGCGAACCTGCCCGCGCTGCTGATCGGCGCTTTCCTGCTGGAGCGCTTCTTCGGCATTCCCGGCATCGGACGCGAAGTGATCCTCGCCGTCGAACGCAGCGACTTCCCCGTCATCAAGGCGATCACGGTCTACGTCGCCTTTGCGACGATGGTGTTCAACCTGCTCGCCGACCTGATGTACCAGGCCGTCGACCCGCGCGTGCAGCTCACATGACCGGGCCGGCACCGCATCATCCGGCCGTCTCGCCCGGCCTGTGGACGCTGGCCTGGCGGCGCCTGCGCGCCGACCGCGTCGCGATGGCCTCGCTCGCCGTCGTGTGCCTGTTCCTCCTGTCCGTCCTGCTCGCGGCGACGGGCCTGGTCGCTGCGGACTGGGAAGACGAGGTGGCCGTCAACTACGCGCCGCCGACGTTCGTGGGGCCCGATCCCGCGCTGGCCGCGCTCGCGCAGCCGCAGCGTCCGGTGCCGCCCAACGCGTTCGATCCGCTCGCGGCCGATATCGCCCGGTTGCAGGCGCAGCTGGCGCATCAGGGTCATGCGGCGCATGCCGCGACGCGGACCACGCTGCCGTTCGGCGCCGACAAATGGGGCCACGACGTCATCAGGAAGACGATCAAGGGCGGCCAGACGTCGATCGTCGTGGGCCTCGTCGCCGCGTTCGTCGCCGTGGCGCTGGGCACGCTGTTCGGCGCGCTGTCCGGCTTCTACGGCGGGCGCGTGGACGACCTGTTCAACTGGTTCTACAACGTGTTCACGGCGATTCCCTCGATCCTGATGATCCTCACCGTGGCCGCCGTGCTGCAGACGAAGGGCGTGCTGACGATCGTGCTGATCCTCGGCCTCACCGGCTGGACCGGACCGTACCGCCTGATCCGCGCCGAGTACATCAAGCACAAGGCGAGGGAGTATGTGCTGGCGGCCGACGCCATCGGTGCGTCCGGCTGGCGCAAGATGTTCGTGCACATCTTCCCGAACGTGTCGCACGTGGCGCTCGTGCAGATGTCGATCCTCGTCGTCGGCTTCATCAAGGCCGAAGTGATCCTGTCGTTCCTCGGCTTCGGCGTGCCGGTGGGCGTCGTCTCCTGGGGCAGCATGCTGAACGAGGCGCAGAATGAACTCATCCTCGGCRAATGGTGGCAACTGACGGCGGCCGCCACTGCCATGGCAATCCTGGTCACGGCGTTTTCGCTGTTCGCCGACGCGCTGCGCGATGCGCTGGATCCGAAACTGAAATGAGCGACGTGACTCTACTCGAGGTGCGTGACCTGCGCGTGTCCTTCCGGACCGACAGGAAGAATACGTTCGAGGCCGTGAAAGGCATCTCGTTCAGCCTGCCGCCCGACGCGACCGTCGCCCTCGTCGGCGAATCGGGCAGCGGCAAGTCCGTCAGCTCGCTCGCCGTGATGGGGCTGTTGCCGCCCGAGACGACGATCATCCAGCCCGGCGCGTCGATCCGCTTCGAGGGCCGCGAGTTGCTCGACCTCCCGCTCGCCGAGCGGCGCCGCCTGTGCGGCAAGGACATCGCGATGATCTTCCAGGAGCCGATGTCGTCGCTGAACCCGGTGTTCACGGTCGGCTTCCAGATCGGCGAAGTCCTGCGGCTGCACCTCGGCATGGACAAGCGCCAGGCGCGCGCGCGCACGCTCGCGCTGCTGGAGGAGGTGGGCATCCCGGATCCCGCGCAAAAGATCGACGCCTACCCGAGCCAGATGTCGGGTGGCCAGCAGCAGCGCGTGATGATCGCGATGGCCATCGCCTGCGAACCGAAGCTGCTGATCGCGGACGAGCCGACGACGGCGCTGGACGTGACGATCCAGAAGCAGATCATGGAACTGATCGCGAACCTGCAGAAGCGGCGCCGCATGGCCGTGCTGTTCATCACCCACGACCTGGGCCTCGTCGGCGAGATCGCGGACCGCGTGATCGTCATGCGCCACGGCGAGGTGCGCGAGGAGGGCGACGTCGCGCAGGTGCTGGGCGATCCGCGCGACTCTTACACGCGCGCGCTGCTGCATTGCCGTCCGAAGCTGGACGCGCGGCCCGTAAGGCTGCCCGTCATCGACGACTACATGCAAGGCCGCGTCGACGTGGCCGCTTCGCTGCCGCAGCGCACGCGCGGCTACGGGCCGGGCGACGAGGACATCCTGGTCGTGAACAACCTCGCCAAGAGTTTCTACGTGCACGAAGGCCTGTTCCGCAAACGCGAATTCAAGGCGGTGAAGGACGTGTCGTTCACGCTCCCGCGCGGCAAGACGCTGGGTGTCGT
>NZ_JBFUDR010000171.1:0-13168 GCF_056404615.1 Massilia sp. P2_C2
GTGTTGCGCGAAGTATCCGGGTCGCGTATAATGCTCGATTCAACTAGAAGTTTTTGTAGGGGCGTAGCTCAATTGGCAGAGCGTCGGTCTCCAAAACCGAAGGTTGGGGGTTCGATGCCCTCCGCCCCTGCCACCGAATTCGGTGCCAGGCACCCGAAAGTAAATTAAGTATGTCTAATCAATCCGTGCAAACCGTCGGCACCTCGAACGACAAGTTCAAGGTCGCGCTGGCAGTGGTTGCTACGATTGCAGGTGTGGTCGGCTTTTTCATCCTGAAAGGCCAGAACAAACCAGCCCTGATGTGCGCAGGCGCACTCGTGGCTGGTTTGGCTATTGCCGTCCTGCTCTTGTGGACTTCCGCCACCGGTCGTGACTTCCTTGTCTTCGCCAAAGAGTCCGTACGTGAAACGAAGAAGGTTGTATGGCCTACCCGCAAGGAAGCGACCCAGATCACCGCCGTGGTGTTCGGGTTCGTGCTGGTGATGGCAATTTTCCTGTGGGGCACGGATAAGATTCTCGAATTCCTGATGTACGACGTGATCCTGGGGTGGAAACAATAATGAGCGATAACGTTCAGCAAGATAACGTGCCGGGTGACGCCCCGGCACAAGACGCTGGTGCGCCTCTGAGTACTCCGGTCAGCAACAAGCGCTGGTACGTCGTGCATGTCTATTCCGGCATGGAAAAGAGCGTGATGCGCGGCCTGACCGATCGCATCGAGCGCGGCGGCATGCAGGAACAGTTCGGCCGCATCCTGGTTCCGACCGAAGAAGTGGTCGAAGTCAAGAACGGCAGCAAATCGGTATCCGAGCGTCGCTTCTTCCCGGGTTATGTGCTGGTCGAGATGGAAATGACCGACGAGACCTGGCACCTCGTGAAGAACACGCCGAAAGTCACCGGCTTCATCGGCGGCAAGAGCAACAAGCCGACCCCGATTCCGGCGCGCGAGATCGACAAGATCATGCAGCAGGTCCAGGAAGGTGTCGAGAAGCCGCGGCCCAAGGTGCTGTACGAAGTGGGCGAGCAGGTGCGCATCAAGGAAGGCCCGTTCACCGACTTCAACGGCTCTGTCGAGGAAGTCAACTACGAAAAATCGAAGGTGCGTGTGTCTGTCACCATCTTCGGCCGCGCGACTCCGGTGGAACTGGAGTTCGGGCAGGTAGAGAAAGTCTAAAACGCCGAATCGGAGCGTCGCAGCAGCAAGGCGGAATCCGATAAGAGGAGCTCCGCCGGATAAGTGGTATCGGTGGAGCGCTACCACTCATAATCGACATAGGAGCCAAGAAAATGGCAAAGAAAATCGTCGGTTTTATCAAGCTGCAAGTGCCGGCTGGTAAAGCAAACCCGTCCCCCCCGATCGGCCCGGCCCTCGGCCAGCGCGGTCTGAACATCATGGAATTCTGCAAGGCCTTCAATGCCAAGACCCAGGGCATGGAGCCGGGCATGCCGATTCCGGTCGTGATCACCGCCTTCGCGGACAAGTCGTTCACCTTCGAGATGAAGACCCCGCCGGCAACGTACCTGATCAAGAAATTCTCGGGCGTCACCAAAGGTTCGCCGAAGCCGCATACCGACAAGGTCGGCACGCTGACCCGTGCCCAGGCTGAAGAAATCGCAAAAATCAAGCAGCCGGACCTGACCGCCGCTGACCTGGACGCCGCTGTGCGCGTCGTGGCCGGCTCGGCTCGTTCGATGGGCATCACGGTGGAGGGTATCTAATATGGCCAAGCTGTCCAAGCGCGTCAAAGAAATCAAAGCCAAGGTCGACCGTAACAAGTCCTACGCTTTCGACAACGCCGTCGCAATCGTCAAAGAATTCGCCACCGCCAAGTTCAACGAGTCGATCGACGTCGCCGTGCAACTGGGCGTGGATCCGAAGAAATCGGACCAGGTCGTTCGCGGTTCCGTCGTTCTGCCGGCTGGTACCGGCAAGACCGTCCGCGTCGCTGTCTTCGCACAGGGCGACAAGGCCGAGCAGGCTAAAGCCGCCGGCGCCGACATCGTCGGCATGGAAGACCTGGCAGAGCGCGTCAAGGCCGGCGACATGCCGTTCGACGTCGTCATCGCTTCGCCGGACACCATGCGTATCGTCGGTACCCTGGGTCAGATCCTGGGCCCGCGCGGCCTGATGCCGAACCCGAAGGTCGGCACCGTGACCCCGGACGTGGCTGGCGCCGTCAAGAACGCCAAGGCCGGTCAGGTCCAGTACCGTACCGACAAGGCAGGTATCATCCACGCTACGATCGGCCGCAAGTCGTTCAGCGACGAACAGCTGAAGACCAACCTGGTCGCGCTGATCGACGCCCTGAACAAAGCCAAGCCGGCTTCGTCGAAAGGTGTTTACCTGCGCAAGGTCGCGATCTCGTCGACCATGGGCGCTGGCGTGCGTGTCGATCACGCTACCCTGGCTGCCTAATAGCAAGGAATGTAGGGTGGGCATTTGGGGCCGGGGGCCCCAAATGAAACGTGCCCACCTTGGCATGCAAAGAATTAAGTCCTTACAGAGCAACGTAGGGCAGATCTTTGGGCTGGCGGACTGAACCCCGCCAGGCAATCAAAGACCGTTGGGCCGAAAGCAGAAGGTTGGGCTGGAGGTTAATACATAAACCCAACGCAGATGGCGAACCCGAACAAGTTTTGTAGTCGATGCTTTGTCGTACTTCTTAACTTCGGACGCCGTGTTCGAACCGATGCGGGGGACGTCCCTCACATCATTTAAGGAGATTGACCGTGGGTCTTAATCTGAATGACAAAAAGGTCGTCGTCGAAGAAGTTGGCGCAAAAGTAGCAACTGCGCAAACCATCGTCGTCGCCGAGTACCGTGGCATCCAGGTTAGTGCTCTGACGAAACTCCGTGCAAATGCTCGTTCGCAGGGCGTGTACCTGCGTGTTCTGAAGAACACGCTGGCTCGTCGCGCTGTCGAAGGCACCCAGTTCGCACCGCTGGCTGAGACCATGGTTGGTCCGCTGATCTACTCGATCTCGGACGACGCCGTCGCAGCCGCCAAGGTGCTCAGCGACTTCTCGAAGACCAACGACAAACTGGTGGTCAAGGGCGGTAACTACGCTGGTAAGAACCTGGATGTCGCTGGCGTCAACGCGCTGGCAAGCATCCCGAGCCGTGAAGTCCTCATCGCCCAGCTGCTGGGCGTCATGCAGGCTCCGGTGTCCGGCTTTGCACGAGTTCTGGCTGCCGTGGCAGCACAAAAAGGCGAAGGTTCCGCAGCTCCGGCAGAAGCCGCTGCAGCAGAATAAGCAAGCCTTTTTGCTCAAGTACTAATCACAATCAAATATTTGGAGTTTCAAATGGCAATTAGCAAAGAAGAGTTCCTGGACGCAGTTGGCGCAATGTCGGTCATGGAACTGAACGACCTGGTCAAGGCTTTCGAAGAGAAGTTCGGCGTGTCGGCAGCTGCAATGGCAGCTCCGGCAGCTGGCGGCGGCGCCGCTGCACCGGCTGCTGAAGAGCAGACCGAATTCAACGTCGTGCTGGCTGAAGTCGGCGCGAACAAGGTCGGCGTCATCAAGGCCGTCCGTGAAATCACCGGTCTGGGCCTGAAAGAAGCCAAGGACCTGGTCGACGGCGCACCGAAGACTGTCAAGGAAGCCCTGCCGAAAGCTGACGCTGAAGCCGCCAAGAAGAAGCTGGAAGAAGCTGGCGCCAAGGCCGAGCTCAAGTAATACATATGCAAAGGGCGCTGGAAACAGCGCCCCGCGCCGGAGTCAAAGCGCGCAGATCCCCGCCGGAAGGAGGGGTATGCGGCTTTGGCTCTTTTGTCGTCCCTACGACAAAATACGGAATACCCCTGTTTCAGAAGCACCGCAGCACAGCATTATCGTAACACAGCAGCACCGGTTCCCAATCACCCGGCGGAATGCGGCGAGATTTGAGGCCTTGCATGTGGTGGCTTAACCACTGGCAATTCCTGAATTCTCATCCTTTCTGTCACTCACGGAGTGTCCATGCACTACTCATTTACTGAGAAGAAACGCATTCGCAAGTCGTTCGCGAAGCGCGCCAACGTTCACAACGTTCCCTATCTCCTCGCTACGCAGCTGGAGTCTTACGAGAATTTCCTGCAAGCGGATGCAGGGCCCTCCGTACGCAAGAACGAAGGTCTGCAATCGGCTTTCACCTCCATCTTCCCGATCGTGTCGCACAACGGTTTTGCGCGCCTCGAGTTCCTCTCTTACGTGCTGGGTGACCCCGCTTTCGACGTCAAGGAATGCCAACAACGCGGCCTGACCTTCGCGTCGCCGCTGCGCGCCAAGGTGCGCCTGGTGATCCTGGACAAGGAATCGCCGACCAAGCCGGTCGTGAAGGAAATGAAGGAACAGGAAGTGTACATGGGCGAACTGCCGCTCATGACCGCCAATGGTTCGTTCGTGATCAACGGCACCGAGCGCGTGATCGTCTCGCAGCTGCACCGTTCGCCGGGCGTGTTCTTCGAGCACGACCGCGGCAAGACGCACTCGTCGGGCAAGCTGCTGTTCTCGGCACGTATCATTCCTTACCGCGGCTCGTGGCTGGACTTCGAGTTCGACCCGAAGGACATCCTGTTCTTCCGCGTCGACCGCCGCCGCAAGATGCCGGTGACGATCCTGCTGAAGGCCATCGGCATGACGCCGGAGCAGATCCTCGCGAACTTCTTCGTGTTCGACAACTTCAACCTGCGCTCGGAAGGCGCGGAACTGGAATTCGTGGCCGAGCGCCTGCGCGGTGAAGTCGCGCGCTTCGACATCGTCGATCCGAAGACCGGCAAGACCATCGTGACGAAGGACAAGCGCATCAATGCCAAGCATGTGCGCGACATCGAAAACGCCGGCATCACCTATATCTCGGTGCCGGAAGACTACCTGATCGGCCGCGTGCTGGCGAAGAACGTCGTCGACGGCGACACGGGCGAGATCATCGCCAATGCCAACGACGAGCTGACCGACGAATTGCTGGGCAAGCTGCGCGACGCCAACATCCAGACCATCCAGACGCTGTACACCAACGACCTGGACCAGGGTGCCTACATCTCGCAGACGCTGCGTACCGACGACACCGCCGACCAGACCGCCGCCCGCGTGGCGATCTACCGCATGATGCGTCCGGGCGAACCGCCGACCGAAGAATCGGTGGAAGCGCTGTTCCACGGCCTGTTCTACAGCCCGGAACGCTACGACCTGTCGGCCGTGGGCCGCATGAAGTTCAACCGCCGTATCGGCCGTGACGAACTGGTCGGCGACATGACCCTGTCGAACGAAGACATCCTGGCCGTGATCAAGATCCTGGTTGAGCTGCGCAATGGTCGCGGCGAAGTCGACGACATCGATCACCTGGGTAACCGCCGCGTGCGTTGCGTGGGCGAACTGGCCGAAAACCAGTTCCGCGCCGGCCTCGTGCGCGTGGAGCGCGCCGTCAAGGAACGCCTCGGCCAGGCCGAAGCGGACAACCTGATGCCGCACGACCTGATCAACAGCAAGCCGATCTCGGCCGCGATCCGCGAATTCTTCGGTTCGTCGCAGCTGTCGCAGTTCATGGACCAGACCAACCCGCTGTCGGAAATCACGCACAAACGCCGTGTCTCCGCACTGGGCCCGGGCGGCCTGACCCGCGAGCGCG
Source organism: Massilia sp. P2_C2 (assembly GCF_056404615.1). Taxonomy (NCBI): domain Bacteria; kingdom Pseudomonadati; phylum Pseudomonadota; class Betaproteobacteria; order Burkholderiales; family Oxalobacteraceae; genus Massilia; species Massilia sp. P2_C2. Next base: position 5,612 of record NZ_JBFUDR010000171.1, read on the forward strand.
CCGGCTTCGAAGTCCGCGACGTGCACCCGACCCACTACGGCCGCGTCTGCCCGATCGAAACGCCTGAAGGCCCGAACATCGGCCTGATCAACTCGCTGGCACTGTTTGCCCGCCTGAACGAATACGGCTTCCTGGAAACCCCGTACCGCAAGGTCGAAGGTTCGAAAGTCACCGAGAAGATCGAATACCTGTCGGCGATCGAAGAAGGCCGCTACATCATCGCCCAGGCGAACGCGCAGATCAACGCAGAAGGCGAGCTGGTCGACGAGCTGGTCTCGGCACGTGAAGCGGGCGAGACCATCCTCGTGTCGCCGGAACGCATCCAGTACATGGACGTGGCCCCGGGCCAGATCGTGTCGGTGGCAGCATCGCTGATTCCGTTCCTCGAGCACGACGACGCGAACCGTGCACTGATGGGCGCCAACATGCAGCGCCAGGCCGTGCCTTGCCTGCGTCCGGAGAAAGCCTTCGTCGGTACCGGCATCGAGCGCACCGTGGCGGTGGACTCGGGCACGACCGTGCAGGCGACCCGTGGCGGTATCGTCGATTACGTCGACGCCGGCCGCGTGGTGATCCGCGTGAACGACGAAGAAGCGCAGGCTGGTGAAGTCGGTGTCGACATCTACAACCTGATCAAGTACACCCGTTCGAACCAGAACACCAACATCAACCAGCGTCCGATCGTGAAAGTGGGCGATCGCGTGGCTCGCGGCGACGTCATCGCCGACGGCGCGTCGACCGACCTGGGCGAACTGGCACTGGGCCAGAACATGCTGGTGGCGTTCATGCCGTGGAACGGCCTGAACTTCGAGGACTCGATCCTGATCTCGGAAAACGTCGTCAAGGATGACCGCTACACCTCGATCCACATCGAGGAACTGTCGGTCGTGGCGCGCGACACCAAGCTGGGCCCTGAAGAAATCACCCGCGACATCTCGAACCTGGCGGAAAACCAGCTGGCTCGCCTGGACGAGTCGGGCATCGTCTACATCGGCGCCGAAGTGCAGGCCGGTGACGTGCTGGTCGGTAAGGTGACGCCGAAGGGCGAAACCCAACTGACGCCCGAAGAGAAGCTGCTGCGCGCAATTTTCGGTGAAAAAGCGTCGGATGTTAAAGATACGTCGCTGCGCGTGCCGTCGGGCATGGTCGGTACCGTGATCGACGTGCAGGTGTTCACGCGTGAAGGCATCGTGCGCGACAAGCGCGCCCAGCAGATCATCGACGACGAGCTGAAGCGCTTCCGCCTGGACCTGAACGACCAGTTGCGTATCGTGGAAGGCGACGCGTTCCAGCGTCTGGAGCGTCTGCTGGTCGGCAAGACCGTCAACGGCGGTCCGAAGAAGCTGGCCAAGGGTGCCGTGATCGACAAGGCCTACCTGGACGACCTGGACAAGTTCCACTGGTTCGACATCCGTCCGGCCGACGACGAAACCGCCAACGCACTGGAGGCGATGAAGGAGTCGATCAACGAGAAGCGTCACCAGTTCGACCTGGCCTTCGAAGAGAAGCGCAAGAAGCTCACGCAGGGCGACGAGCTGCAGCCGGGCGTGCAGAAGATGGTCAAGGTCTACCTGGCCGTCAAGCGCCGCCTGCAGTCGGGCGACAAGATGGCAGGCCGCCACGGTAACAAGGGTGTGGTCTCGCGTATCGTGCCGGTGGAAGACATGCCGTTCATGGCCGACGGTACGCCGGCCGACGTCGTGCTGAACCCGCTGGGCGTGCCGTCGCGTATGAACGTCGGTCAGATCCTGGAAACCCACCTGGGTTGGGCAGCGAAAGGTCTGGGCCTGCGCCTGGGCGAAATGATCAAGGCCAAGGCCGAGACCGAGCAACTGCGCGCCTTCCTGGGCAAGATCTACAACGAGACGGGCAAGAAGGAAGACCTGGACAACTTCAGCGACGAGGAAATCGTCGAACTGGCGAGCAACCTCAAGAACGGCGTGCCGTTCGCGACCCCGGTGTTCGACGGTGCGCACGAAGAAGAGATCCGCCGCATGCTGGACCTGGCCTTCCCCGACCCGATCGCCAAGCACCTGGGCATGACCCCGTCGAAGAACCAGGTCACGATGTTCGACGGCCGCACCGGCGAAGCGTTCGAACGCAAGGTGACCGTGGGCTTCATGCACATGCTGAAGCTGCACCACCTGGTCGACGACAAGATGCACGCCCGCTCGACCGGTCCGTACTCGCTGGTGACGCAGCAGCCGCTGGGTGGTAAAGCCCRGTTCGGTGGCCAGCGCTTCGGTGAGATGGAGGTGTGGGCACTGGAAGCGTACGGCGCATCGTACGTGCTGCAGGAAATGCTGACCGTGAAGTCGGACGACGTGAACGGCCGTACCAAGGTGTACGAGAACCTGGTCAAGGGTGACCACGTGATCGACGCCGGTATGCCGGAATCGTTCAACGTGCTGGTGAAAGAGATCCGCTCGCTGGGTATCGACATCGATCTCGAGCGCAACTGACACACCAGGACGTATCGCGCTCCGCCCGAAGGCGGGGCGCGGTAGAAGTAMAGAATTCAATCACCCGGAGTGATAAATGAAAGCACTGCTCGATCTATTCAAGCAAGTTCAGCAAAACGAGAGCTTCGAMGCCATCAAGATTGGCCTGGCGTCGCCCGAGAAAATCCGTTCGTGGTCGTACGGCGAAGTCAAGAAGCCGGAAACCATCAACTACCGTACGTTCAAACCGGAACGTGATGGCCTGTTTTGCGCAAAAATCTTCGGTCCGATCAAGGACTACGAATGCCTGTGCGGCAAGTACAAGCGCCTGAAGCACCGCGGCGTCATTTGCGAGAAGTGCGGCGTCGAAGTCACCCTGGCGAAAGTCCGTCGTGAGCGCATGGGCCACATCGAGCTGGCCTCGCCGGTCGCGCACATCTGGTTCCTGAAGTCGCTGCCGTCGCGTCTGGGCATGGTCCTGGACATGACGCTGCGCGATATCGAACGCGTCCTGTACTTCGAAGCATACGTCGTGACCGATCCGGGCATGACTCCGCTGAAGAAGTGCCAGATCATGTCGGAAGACGACTACGCCGCCAAGTACGAAGAGTACGGCGACGACTTCACCGCATTCATGGGCGCCGAAGGCATCCGTGAACTGCTGCGCTCGATCGACATCGACCGCGAAGCCGAAGCCCTGCGCGTCGAACTCAAAGAGTCGAAGTCGGAAGCCAAGATCAAGAAGTACGCCAAGCGCCTGAAAGTGCTCGAGGCGTTCCAGCGTTCGGGCATCAAGCCGGAATGGATGATCATGGAAGTGCTCCCGGTCCTGCCGCCGGAGCTGCGTCCGCTCGTCCCGCTGGATGGCGGCCGTTTCGCCACGTCCGACCTGAACGACCTGTACCGCCGCGTCATCAACCGTAACAACCGCCTGAAGCGCCTGATGGAACTGCGCGCTCCGGAGATCATTACGCGTAACGAGAAGCGCATGCTGCAGGAAGCAGTGGACTCGCTGCTGGACAACGGCCGTCGCGGCAAGGCAATGACCGGCGCCAACAAGCGTCCGCTGAAGTCGCTGGCCGAGATGATCAAGGGTAAAGGCGGCCGCTTCCGTCAGAACCTGCTGGGCAAGCGCGTCGACTACTCGGGCCGTTCGGTCATCGTGGTGGGTCCGCAGCTGAAACTGCACCAGTGCGGTCTGCCGAAGCTGATGGCCCTGGAACTGTTCAAGCCGTTCATCTTCAACAAGCTGGAACTGATGGGTCTCGCGACCACCATCAAGGCTGCGAAGAAGCTCGTCGAGCAGCAGGAACCGGTCGTCTGGGACATCCTGGAAGAAGTCATCAAGGAACACCCGGTGATGCTGAACCGTGCGCCGACGCTGCACCGTCTCGGTATCCAGGCGTTCGAGCCGGTGCTGATCGAAGGCAAGGCAATCCAGCTGCACCCGCTGGTCTGCGCGGCGTTCAACGCCGACTTCGACGGTGACCAGATGGCAGTCCACGTCCCGCTGTCGATCGAAGCACAGATGGAAGCCCGCACCTTGATGCTGGCCTCGAACAACATCCTGTTCCCGTCGAACGGCGAACCGTCGATCGTGCCGTCCCAGGATATCGTGCTGGGTCTGTACTACGCGAGCCGCGAGGCGATCAACGCCAAGGGCGAAGGCATGCTGTTCCCGGACGTGTCGGAAGTCATCCGCGCATACGACAACAAGGAAGTCGAACTGGCGACCCGCATCACCGTGCGTATCGTGGAATTCCCGCGCAACGCCGAAGGCGGCTTCGACCAGACCCTGACCCGCTACGAGACCACGGTCGGCCGTGCGATCCTGTCCGAGATCCTGCCGAAAGGCCTGCCGTTCTCGGTGCTGAACCGCGCGCTGAAGAAGAAGGAAATCTCGAAGCTGATCAACACGTCGTTCCGCAAGTGCGGCCTGCGTGCGACCGTCGTGTTCGCCGACAAGCTGATGCAGTCGGGCTTCCGTCTCGCAACGCGCGCCGGTATCTCGATCGCCGTGGACGACATGCTGATCCCGGACGTCAAGAAGACCATGATCTCGACCGCAGAAACGGAAGTGAAACAGATCGAGCAGCAGTACGCCTCGGGTCTGGTCACCGCCGGCGAGCGTTACAACAAGGTCGTCGACATCTGGGGCAAGACCTCGGACGAAGTGGGCAAGGCGATGATGGACCAGCTCAAGGTGGAGCCGGTCACGAAGCGCGACGGTACGCAAGGCACGCAAGAGTCGTTCAACGCCATTTACATGATGGCCGACTCGGGCGCCCGTGGTTCCGCAGCCCAGATCCGTCAGCTGGCCGGTATGCGCGGCCTGATGGCGAAGCCGGACGGCTCGATTATCGAAACGCCGATTACCGCGAACTTCCGCGAAGGCCTGAACGTTCTGCAGTACTTCATCTCGACGCACGGCGCCCGTAAAGGTCTGGCCGACACCGCGCTGAAGACGGCAAACTCGGGTTACCTGACCCGTCGTCTGGTCGACGTGACGCAGGACCTGGTGGTGACGGAAGACGATTGCGGCACCAACAACGGCACGCACATGAAGGCGATGGTCGAAGGCGGTGAAGTGATCGAAGCCCTGCGCGACCGTATCCTGGGCCGCGTGACCGGTACCGACGTCGTCAATCCGGAAACGCAGGCGACCCTGTACGAAGCCGGCACGCTGCTGGACGAAGACATGGTCGAAGAGATCGAGCGTCTGGGCATCGACGAAGTCAAGGTCCGCACGCCGCTGAACTGCGACACCCGTTATGGCCTGTGCGCGAAGTGCTACGGCCGTGACCTGGGCCGCGGCATGCTGGTGAACTCCGGCGAAGCCGTCGGCGTCGTGGCGGCACAGTCGATCGGTGAACCGGGTACCCAGCTGACCATGCGTACGTTCCACATCGGTGGTGCGGCATCGCGTGCGGCGGTGGCATCGTCGGTCGAAGCCAAGTCGAACGGCACGGTCCGCTTCACGGCGACCATGCGTTACGTGACCAACGGCAAGGGCGCCCAGATCGTCATTTCGCGTTCGGGCGAAGTGCTGATCACGGACGACCACGGCCGCGAGCGCGAGCGTCACAAGGTGCCGTACGGCGCGACCCTGGTCGTGCAGGACGGCATGACGGTCAAGGCCGGCGTGCCGCTGGCAACGTGGGACCCGCTGACCCGTCCGATCATCACCGAGTACGCCGGTACGATCAAGTTCGAGAACGTGGAAGAGGGCGTCACCGTCGCTCGCCAGGTGGACGACGTGACCGGCCTGTCCACGCTGGTCGCGATCGACCCGAAACGCCGCGGCTCGGGCAAGGTCAACCGTCCGCAGGTCAAGCTGCTCAACGCCGAAGGTCAGGAAGTCAAGATCGCCGGCACCGAGCACGCCGTGACGATCGGCTTCCAGGTCGGCGCGCTGATCATGGTGAAGGATGGCCAGCAAGTGTCGGTGGGTGAAGTGCTTGCACGTATCCCGACGGAATCGCAGAAGACCCGTGACATTACCGGTGGTCTGCCGCGCGTTGCCGAGCTGTTCGAAGCCCGTTCGCCGAAAGATGCCGGCATGCTGGCGGAAGTCACCGGTACGGTCGCCTTCGGTAAAGAGACCAAGGGCAAGCAGCGCCTGGAAATCACCGACATGGACGGCAACAAGCACGAGTTCCTGATCACCAAGGACAAGCAAGTGCTGGTGCACGACGGCCAGGTGGTGAACAAGGGCGAGATGATCGTGGACGGCCCGGCCGATCCGCAAGACATCCTGCGCCTGCTGGGTATCGAAGCGCTGGCCCGCTACATCGTCGACGAAGTGCAGGACGTGTAYCGTCTGCAGGGCGTGAAGATCAACGACAAGCACATCGAGGTGATCGTTCGCCAGATGCTGCGYCGCGTGCAGATCGTCGAAGCCGGCGACACCGACTACATCGTCGGCGAGCAGGTGGAGCGTTCGGAACTGCTGGAAGAGAACGACCGCGTGACGGCCGCAGGCAAGCTGCCGGCGMMKTACGAAAACGTGCTGCTGGGTATTACCAAGGCATCGCTGTCGACCGACTCGTTCATCTCGGCCGCATCGTTCCAGGAAACCACCCGCGTGCTGACCGAAGCGGCGATCATGGGCAAGCGCGACGGTCTGCGCGGCCTGAAGGAAAACGTCATCGTCGGCCGCCTGATCCCGGGCGGTACGGGTCTGGCATTCCACCGCGCCCGCAAGGAAAAAGAGGCGTGGGAAGCGGAAGAGCGCCAGGCGCTGCTGCAGCAGGAGAAAGCCAATATGGCGGCCGAACTGCAGGCGATGGAAGATCAGCAGCAGGCTGCTTCGCTGGAACAGCATCATGGTGACGGCGAGTGATTGCTTCAGCCCTAGTCTGAACGGCTAATGAAAACGGCACCTTCGAGGTGCCGTTTCTATTTAATGGCTATGCGATCGGTTAAAAACTTTGACACCCGAACCGAGTGTCAAATGTAAAGTCAGCTGGAAGGTATCCGCTATAAAAATACTGAGCTGAATAAGTCCAAATCTTCAGGGAGTATCAATGTTTTTAAAAAATAAGTTCATTGGTGGGGGCGGTTTCGGTAAAGTTTATCTTGCTACGGACGTGAATAATTTTCCGTATGCATTAAAAGAGCTAAGTTTGGAAAATTATGCGAGCGATCATGCGTTATGTGAAAATTTAACTAAGCGCTTCAAGCAAGAGGCGATCAAGCAAGCTGAAGTAGTGCATCCAAATGTTATTCGAGTGCATTATCAACAGCTTGACGCAAGTCCACCTTTTTTTGTGATGGAACTTGCTCAATGCACATTTAAGGATGTGATTGCAGATTACATTGCTGGCGCCGTGCACTACGATTTAATAAAAAAAGGCTTATTTGATATTTTGTCAGGATTAGGTGCATTGCACGAAATCGGAATATGGCATCGAGATCTTAAGCCGCAAAACGTGCTTCTTGTCCCGCCTGACCGGTTTGCAATATCTGATTTCGGCTTAATTGCTGTCCGCGATGGCGAAGGTACAACATTAACAATGACGGGCACGACAGCAGGTACTCGCGATTATTCGCCGCCGGAGTTCATGCAGGATTTTAAAAAAGCTGATGCTAGTTCAGATTTCTATTCATTCGGCGC
>NZ_JBFUDR010000172.1:0-13128 GCF_056404615.1 Massilia sp. P2_C2
GAACTATGTCCAGCAGAACTATCTGAAGGGCAAGACGCCGCCCGCGTTCGACTTGCTGTACTGGAACGCCGACAGCACGAACCTGCCGGGTCCGATGTACTGCTGGTATCTCCGCAATACCTATCTGGAAGACAAGCTCAAGGTGCCGGGCGCGCTGACGGTCGCCGGCGTCAAGGTCGACCTGGGGGCGATCGATTGCCCGACGTTCCTGTATGGTTCGAAAGAAGACCACATCGTGCCGTGGGAAGCCGCGTTTGCGTCGATGGGCCTGCTGAACCCGAAGAAGCCGAAGAACAACCGCTACGTGCTCGGCGCGTCGGGCCACATCGCCGGCGTGATCAACCCGGCGTCGAAGAACAAGCGCAGCTACTGGGTCAACGAGGGCGGCCGTACGCGTCCGAAGACCGCGGCCGAGTGGTTCGCCGGCGCCGTCGAGAAGAAGGGCAGCTGGTGGTCGGAGTGGGCGAAATTCCTGGCCGAATTCGGTGGCAACGACGTGCCGCCGCCCGCGCAGCCGGGCAATGGGCAGTATGCGCCGATCGAGCCGGCGCCCGGCCGTTATGTCAAGGCACGCGCCGACTAAGAGGAAGTAATGACCCTTGCGAATTGAATCATTCAGTTGCTCAGTGAATAATTGCTGCACCTGCGTTCGCAACGTGGTATTTTTAGCGAATATCCTCTTGGAATCGGAGACGCCGCGGGAGGTTCCCCGCGGTCGCCGCATAATAAATGCGCTACGGCGCAGTACATGGAAATGAGATGAGTAGTGTTAAGAAAAGCACTGAACGCCTGATCAAGAAATATCCGAATCGCCGGCTGTACGACACCCAGACCAGTTCTTACATCACCTTGTCGGACGTGAAGCAACTCGTCCTGGATTCGGACGAGTTCACGGTCGTCGACGCCAAGACGAATGAAGACCTGACGCGCAGCATCCTCCTGCAGATCATTCTCGAAGAGGAAGCGCATGGCGTGCCGATGTTCTCGAGTGGCGTGCTGTCCCAGATCATCCGTTACTATGGCCACGCGATGCAGGGCATGATGGGGTCTTACCTGGAAAAGAACGTGCAAGCGTTCACGGACATCCAGAACAAGTTCGTCGGCTCGGCCACGGGCGCGCTGGAAGGCAAGCCGTTCAGCACCGAGATGTGGACCCAGTTCATGAACATCCAGGGCCCGATGATGCAGGGCATGATGAACAACTACATCGACCAGAGCAAGAATCTGTTCCTGCAGATGCAGGAGCAGATGCAGAACCAGAGCAAGGCGATGTTCGGTGCGTTCCCGTTCGTGACGCCGCCGGAAAAGAAGTAACGCCGTCCCGTGCCGGCGCGCATCGCCGCGTCGGCGGTGCGCGTGCGCGCGTGCGGCATTTTAGTCCCGCCGATTTCCCTGTCCCCCGGGTTCCTGTACAATCGCGGATTGCCCAGAATTCGCCGCAATCCGACAATGCAAGAACTCCGCCGTAATCCCCTCCCTGCCACTGCCGACGCCGCCGGTAGCACGACGCCTCCAAAGGTTGGTTTCGTCTCGCTCGGCTGCCCGAAGGCCCTCGTCGACTCCGAACAAATCCTCACGCAGCTGCGCGCGGAAGGTTATGAGACGGCCAAGTCGTATGCCGGCGCGGACCTCGTGATCGTCAACACGTGCGGCTTCATCGACGCGGCCGTGCAGGAATCGCTGGATGCGATCGGCGAGGCACTGGCGGAAAACGGCAAGGTCATCGTTACCGGCTGCCTCGGCGCCAAGAAGGATGCGGAAGGCGGCGACATCATCACCAAGGTGCACCCGAAGGTGCTCGCCGTGACCGGTCCGCACGCCGTGGCCGAGGTAATGGAATCCGTACACACGCACCTGCCCAAGCCGCACGACCCGTTCATCGACCTCGTGCCGGACCACGGCGTCAAGCTCACGCCGAAGCACTACGCCTACCTGAAGATCTCGGAAGGCTGCAACCACCGCTGCAGCTTCTGCATCATCCCGTCGATGCGCGGCGACCTCGTGTCGCGTCCCATCCACGACGTGCTGCAGGAAGCGGAGAACCTGTTCAAGGCCGGCGTCAAGGAACTCCTCGTGATCTCGCAGGACACGAGCGCCTACGGCGTGGACGTCAAGTTCCGAACCGGCTTCTGGAACGGCCGCCCCGTCAAGACGCACATGACGCAGCTGACGGAAGCCCTCGGCCAGATGGCGAAGCAGTATGGCGCGTGGGTGCGCCTGCACTACGTCTATCCGTACCCGCACGTGGACCAGGTGATCCCGTTCATGGGAGAGAATGTCGTGCCTTACCTCGACATCCCGCTGCAGCACGCCCACCCGGACGTCCTGAAGCGCATGAAGCGCCCGGCCAGCGGCGAAAAGAACCTGGACCGCATCCAGGCCTGGCGCAAGATGAACCCGGACCTCACGATCCGCTCGACGTTCATCGCCGGCTTCCCGGGCGAGACGGAAGAAGAATTCGAATACCTGCTGGACTTCCTGCGCGAGGCGCAGATCGACCGCCTGGGCTGCTTCGCCTACTCGCCGGTCGAAGGCGCGACCGCCAACGAACTGGCCAATCCGGTGCCGGAAGCCGTGCGCGAGGAACGCCGCGCGCGCGTGATGCTGCTGCAGGAAGAGATTTCGCTGAAGCGCATGCAGGCCAAGGTCGGCAAGACGATCCGCGTGCTCGTCGACGAAGTGGGGCCGCGCGAGGCGGTCGGCCGTTCGGCTGCCGACGCCCCGGAAATCGACGGCGTCGTCCACATCAAGCGCGCCCTCACGCCGGGCAAGGCCAAGCCGGCCGTCGGCGAATTCATCGACGTGGTCGTGACGAAGGCGGATGCGCACGACCTGTGGGCGACCGTCGCCTGACGCAGACGTCGATACCGATGCGCGAGGTGCCGACGTGACGAAGAAGTCCATCGAGACGACGCTGACGCACAGCGACTACCAGCCGCCGGAAGGTTTCGCCGCGTACCCGACGGCGATCCACCACGCTTCCACGGTGCTGTTCAAGGACGTGGCGAGCATGCGCGCCGGCGACTGGCGCACCAAGAAGGGTTATACCTACGGCCTGCACGGCACGCCGACGACGTTCACGCTGGAAGCGCGCCTGGCCGCCATCGAAGGCGGCGAGCACTGCCTGCTGGCGCCGTCCGGCCTCGCCGCCATTTCGATGATCCTGCTGGCGCTGCTCAAGGCCGGCGACGACGTCCTGCTGCCCGATAACGTGTACAACCCCACGCGCGAGCTGGGCCGCTGGCTGGCGCACGACTTCGGCGTCACGGCGCGCTTTTACGATCCGCTGGTGGGCGCGGGCATCGGGGAGCTCATTCAACCGAACACGAAGCTGGTCTGGACCGAGGCGCCGGGTTCCGTGTCGATGGAAGTGCCGGACCTGCCCGCGATCTGCGCAGCGGCGCAGGCGCGTGGCGTGCCCGTCGCGCTGGACAACACGTGGGCCGCCGGCCTCGCGCTGCGCGGCTTCGACGTCGGCGCGGACATCGTCATGCAGGCGCTGACGAAATACCAGTCGGGCGGCTCGGACGTGCTGATGGGCGCCGTGATCACGCGCGATGCTGCTCTCAACGACCGCATCGCCATGTCGCATATGCGCCTCGGGATGGGCGTGGGGGCGGACGATGTCTACCTCGTGCTGCGCGGCCTGGAAACGATGAAGCTGCGCTTCGATGCGCACGATGCGGCCGCGCGCACGGTGGCGGCCTGGCTCAAGGGGCGGCCCGAGATCGCGAAGGTGCTGCACCCGGCGTTCGAGGATTGCCCGGGCCACGACGTGTGGCAGCGCGATTTCAGCGGGGCCGGCGGGCTGTTCTCCGTCGTCTTCGATGCGCGCTACAGCGGGGAGCAGGTCGACCGCTTCGTCGATGCCCTGGAACTGTTCGGCATCGGCTACAGCTGGGGCGGGACGCACAGCCTCGCCGTGCCGTACCGCATGCAGGGGATGCGGCGCAGCTGGACGGAGGCGGGCGCGCTCGTCCGGTTCAATATCGGGCTCGAAGGGCCGGATGACCTCATTGCCGATATCGAGCAGGCGCTCGGCAAGCTCTGAATGGTGGGCACCCCGTGCCCACCAAACCGGCATCAATCACACCGGCATCGCCTTGTTGTTGTTCAGGTCGAGAAACCCTCGAATGATCCGATACGCCATCCACACCCACGCACCGGCGCCGACGAGCCAGGCCAGCGGAATGCCGATGATGGTAATGGCGAGAAATACTGCCACCGCCATCCACAGCACATAGAACCAGAACGACCGGATCATCCACGTGTGGTGGCTATATACCATCGTGCCGGCCGTCTCCGGCCGGCGGATGTAGTTGACGATGAGCACCAGAATCGACAGCGTGCCGAGCGAAAAGAAAAAGGTGAGCGCGTGCGCCACGTACAGGATGCGCGCGAACTGCTTCGCATCCTCGAGGCCGCGTTCGTGGACGAGTTCCTGGGCCATATCTTCTCCGGGGTGTCAGGTTGCCTGGACGATAACAGATTCGCGCATCACGCGGCGCGCATGGCCTGTTGCGCCCAGGCGACCAGGCGGTTCGCATCCATCGCCCCGGCCTGGCTTGCGATCTCGCGTCCGCCCTGGAACAGCGCGATCGTCGGGATGCTGCGGATGCCGTAGCGGGCGGCGAGGTCTTGTGACGCTTCCGTGTCGACCTTCAGCAGGCGGAAGTGCGGCTCCAGCCGGCTGGCGGCCTGGGCATAGGCGGGTGCCATCATGCGACAGGGGCCRCACCACGCGGCCCAGAAATCGACGAGGACGGGGATGTCGTTGCGCGTGACGTGTTTGTCGAAGCGGGACGTGTCGACGTCGGTGGGCTGGGCCGTGAACAGCGCCCGCGCGCATTTGCCGCAGACTGGCCGGTCGGCCAGGCGCTCGCGCGCGACGCGGTTGACGGCGTCGCAGTGCGGACAGACGATGTGCAGGGATTCGGCCATGGTTCCTCCTGTTCGGGTTCGTGATGATACTGCGCGGCGGCGCGTGCGCCGTCCGTCATGCCGTTCGGCATAGAATCGGATGCCGGGCATTGCCCTACGTGGGTCCAGATGAGCGAATTGCAATCCTTACCGAATGGCCGGCCCCTGATCGGCTGCGCGGGCTGGGGCATCTCGAAGGAGGCCGCGGCCGCGTTTCCCGCCGAAGGCAGCCATCTCGAGCGCTACGCGGCCGTGTTTCCGGCCGTCGAGATCAATTCGTCGTTCTACCGGCCGCACCAGCCGCAGACATATGCCCGCTGGGCCGCCAGCGTGCCGGATGCATTCCGCTTTTCCGTCAAGCTGCCGAAGGCGATCACGCACGAGGCGAAGTTGCGCGACGCGGACGACCTGCTCGACCGCTTCGCGCGCGAGGCCGGCGAACTGGGACATAAGCTCGGCTGCGTGCTCATCCAGTTGCCGCCCAGCGGCGTGTTCGATGCCGGGGTTGTCGCGGACTTCCTGGCGCGTCTGCGCGCGCGCCTTCCCTGCATGCTCACGCTGGAAGGCCGCCATCCGACGTGGTTCGGGGAGATGGCGACCGCGTTGCTGCGCGAGCATGGCGTCACGCGCGTCGTCGCGGATCCGCCGGCCGGCCAGCCGGGCCCGCACGTGCCGACGACGGAGGCCACCTATATCCGCCTGCACGGCACGCCGCGCATCTATTACTCGGCCTATCCGCCGGAATTCCTGCGCGAGGTCGAGCAGCGGATCGCGGCCATGGCGCGGCCCGGCGCCTCTCTCTGGTGCATCTTCGATAACACGGCCGAAGGGCATGCCGTGCCGAATGCGCTGGAGGTCCTGCGTGGGGTGGGATGAACGATGGTCACCGCGACCTTCCGCTTCTACGGCGAACTGAACGACTTCCTCGCGCGCGAGCGGCGCGGCCGGGCGTTCGCGACGCCGTGCGCGCGGGCGGCCACCACGAAGCACATGGTCGAGGCGCTCGGCGTGCCGCACACGGAGGTCGAGCTGGTCATCGTCAACGGCGCGCCGACGGGGCTCGACGACCTCCTGGAAGACGGTGACCGCGTCGCCGTCTATCCGCGCTTCACCACCTTGGACGTGGCCGACGTCGYGCGGCTGGACCAGCGTCCGCCGGGCCGCGTGCGCTTTGTCGCGGACGCCCACCTCGGCGGCCTCGCAAGGCTGTTGAGAATGGCGGGGTTCGACACGATCTACCGCAATACCCTGCATGATGCCGAGATCGAGGCGATTGCACTGGACGAGGGCCGGGTCGTGCTCACGCGCGACCGCGAACTGCTCAAGCGCCGCGGCATCGGGTACGGCTGCTATGTGCGCGCGCTGAAGGCGGAAGCGCAGCTGCGCGAGGTGGTCGAGCGTTTCGGCCTGGCCGAGCGCATGCGCCCGTTCACGCGGTGCCTGTCCTGCAATGCACCGTTGCGGCCGGTTGCGAAAGCGGACGTACTGGACCGGCTGCCGCCCCGCGTCGCGGCGATCCAGATTGAGTTCAGCACGTGCGACTGCTGCCACGGCGTGTTCTGGAAGGGCTCGCACTGGCAGCGCATGGCGGGCGTGCTCGACACCGTCCTTGCGCCAGTCGAGTCCGCTGAGGCGCCAGATTGATATACACTATTTTTCCCGGACGAGACATCCGTTGACAGCGTGAGCCCATGTTGCAACAAGTATCGATACCCATCCGCACCGAATGCCCCCCTGGCGCCTGCGTCTGCGAGCGCGAGATACTGCTGGCCGATCCGGACGCCGACCTGCGCCCGCTGCGGCTCACGCGCACGGAGGAGCAGCGGCTGCTCGAGCGGATCGGCGCCGTCGGCAGCTTCGCCGAGCTGAAGCGCCTGCAGGACCGGATCCGCGCCAACCTCGGCGTGGAACTGCGCATCACGCCCGGCCCGAACGAGGTGCGCACCCTGCGCGGCATCCTGATCGTGCTGGAAGACCGACCTGGCCTGTGCAAGAAGGTGCGCCAGTCCGTGCCGGCCGCCGTGCGCAAGATGCTCGAGCGGCATCCCGAGATCACCTACGCGATCCTCGACGCGCACGACCTGTTCGGGGCGCACGGGGCCTGAAGCGGCCCGGCGCTCAGCGCTGCGCGAACGAGGCGGAGGTGATCACGACCTCGGCCAGGCCCCTGTCCGGAACGTAGCGCAACGTCATGTCGTTGTCGTCGTTGCCGCGGCTGAACTCAATCGTCATGTTGCCGTCGCCTGAAACGAATTTTCTCGGTGAAATGGCGAGGAGCCGCAGGGGGCTGTTGCGGTTGATGACGACATCCACGTGGCGCATGTCGGGCCGCACGTCGACGGACCAGCCGTTCGACATCTCGTACATGCCCGCGATCTGCCGGGCCTGCTCGTTCCTGAGCCGGTAGGGCCGTCGACGGGCTTGACCTCGACGACGGCGATCGACGCGGGGTCGGGCTCGCTGGGCTGCAGTGCTTGCGCATGCGTGCTGGACGCGAGCAAGAGCAAGGCTGGGAAAAACAGCAGGGGTGAGAGGCGCATGATCTTTCCTTCACGAAGCGCAAACAGACTTCGGTCAGGCATCGCGCCGCAACGGCACGCTGTCCGCCGCCGGTATGCCGCAACGCCGGCGCGTCCGGCGTGCAGTCATCCCAGTCCAGGGCGGAGGCCGCCAACCGCAAGGCAGTCGGCGGACGTATCACGAAACAATCTCATTTTGCCGGGGACCAGATTGGCCGGGAATGACGAATTACTCGTCGAAATCCTCGGCCAGGTTTTTCCACCCCTTGCTTTTCGCAAACGGTGCAAACTCCTCGGGCGCCTCGAGCGCGATGAGGCGGCTCTCCTGCAGGCCGGGATCGCTGTGCCCGAAGTCCGGTCCCTTGTAGCCGACGGCGCGCAGCCGGTCGATGATGGCGCGCACGAGGACGGGATCCTTGTAAGCGCCGGGCTCGAGCCGGTTCTTGAACTCGACGTACACGTCGATGATCCCGTAACCCTCGTCGAAGATGCGGATCGCCTTCACGTCGAGGGTACGGCCGTTGCCGTCCCTGGCCTGGAATGGGCCGGACAGCTCGATGTCGGAATCGGTAGTCATGGGCGGAGGATACCACTTCCGGACTTGCGCCGTTGCGTAGGGCTGCCTGGGCGGGTCAAATGACACGGGCCACGGACACGATCAGCATGGCTGCCGGCACCAGCAGCACTTGCGCCGCAACCGTACCTGCCAGCCGGCTTCCGACCAGCCAGACGATGGCCTTCCTGAACTTGCTTTCCGAGACCTTGCCTTCGACGACATCGTCCGTCATTCCCGACATATGCGGGTCGATGAACATGGCCATCATGATGGTCGCACCGCCATTGATGATCGACGAGAGCGTGCTGGAGGTCACGCGGACCGATGGGTCGAGGACACCCGCATACAGCGCGGCGAACACACCGACCGTCCAGAGTGCCGTGGCGCCGACATTCAGCAGCGTGAGCCGGCCGGACACGCCATGTCCCGACCGGACGTCGGTCATGTTGCGTGCGGCCGGCATGCTGGCGACGTCGCGTACGTAAGACAATCCGCCCTTGAAGAATCCATGCAGGATCAGTTTGGGAATCGAGCGATGCGCCTGGAAATGCAATACCGCCCGGCAGAATACGCGTTGGAACGTCGGAATCAGCAATGCACCCGCCACCGTCGCAAGACTGGCCGACACGAGCAGCCAGCGAAAATCGCCGAGCAGCGGACCGCTGGCGACAGCGTCCAGGCCGGTCTCTACGCGTTTCGCCAGGAATGGGCCGAGGAACGAATTCGACGTCCGCGACACCAGCGTGAGAATACCGAACAGGGCCAGCGACACGGCGATGCGTTTGGTCCGCACGCCAGCGATCCGTACCGAGTACGCGAGCGTGCCGATCAGGTGAATGACGAACGTCAGGAAGCAAATGAAGAGGAGTTGCGTATCCACGTCTCGGTGTACGGCAAAAGGCTGGGGAGGCGACAGCGTGCCTGAGTCGACGTATGATGTCAATACGTCAACGGATGGCTGTTCTTGCCTTCACAGCGCTTCGGCGCTTTCGTCCGGCGTCGTATATCCTTGCACGCATCGACATCAAGGATAAACCATGAAAATCGTCATCGCCCCCGATTCGTTCAAGGAAAGCCTGACCGCGCTGCAGGTCGCCACGGCCATCGAAGCCGGCATGCGCGAAGTCTGGCCCGACGCGACGTATGTGAAGGTGCCCGTGGCCGACGGCGGCGAAGGTACCGTGCAGGCGCTCATCGATGCGCTGGACGGCCGCCGCGTGACCGCCCGCGTGACCGGGCCGCTGGGCCAGGCCGTGGATGCGTTCTACGGTCGCGCGGGCGACCTTGCCGTCATCGAGATGGCGGCCGCCAGCGGGCTGGAAGGCGTGCCGCCCGACCTGCGCGATCCGCGCACGGCCACGAGCCGCGGCACGGGTGACCTGATCCTGGCCGCGCTCGACGCCGGCGCGCGCCGTTTCGTGCTGGGCGTGGGCGGCAGCGCGACAAACGACGGCGGCGCCGGCWTGCTGCAGGCGCTGGGGGTGCGCCTGCTGGACGCAGCCGGCCATGACATCGGCCCCGGCGGCGCGGCACTGACGCGCCTCGACCGGATCGACGCGGCCGGGCTCGATGCGCGCGTGCGCGAGGCGGAATTCAGGATCGCGTGCGACGTCGACAACCCGCTCGTCGGCCCGCGCGGCGCGTCGTTTGTCTTCGGGCCGCAGAAGGGTGCGACGCCGGCGATGGTCGCGCAGCTCGACGGCGCCCTCGCGCACTACGCCGACATCATCCGGCGCGACGTCGGCCAGGACATTGCGCAGCTGCCCGGCGCGGGCGCGGGCGGCGGCATCGCGGCGGCCATGGTCGTGTTCCTGCATGGTGAACTGCGGCCCGGCATCGAGATCGTGACGGAAGCCGTCGGGCTGGACGACATCGTGCGCGACGCCGACCTCGTCGTGACGGGCGAAGGCCGCATCGATGGCCAGACCGTGAACGGCAAGACGCCGATGGGCGTGGCACGCGTCGCGCGCCGCCACGACAAGCCCGTCGTCGCCATCGGCGGCAGCCTGGCGGCGGATGCGGACGCGGTACACGCGCACGGTATCGACGTCGTGGCGGCCGCCGTCGCGCGGCCTTGTTCGGTGGCCGAGGCCCTGTCTGCGGCCGAGCCCAACCTGCGTCGCGCCGCACGCAATCTCGCCGCTGCGCTGGCGCTGGGGAGACGCCTGCGCGCGTGAGCGGGTCGGGATATGATGTCGGTTGCACAACCCTGACAAGGAGCCCGTTTTGGCCGACATCCTTCCCGACGACGAATCGTTCTGGTCGACCATAAGCCGCCAGTACACGCGGTCGCCCGACTTCATCAACCTGGAGAACGGCTTCTTCGGCATGCCGGCCGATCCCGTGCGCGCGGCGCTGCGACGCTATCAGGATGAGGTCGACCGCGAGAACGCTTTTTTCCTGCGCAYGCGTTGGCCCGCCCGGCTTGACCGCGTGAAGGAACTGCTGGCGGCGTTCACCGGCGTGRCCCCCGATGAACTGCTGATCACGCGCAGCGCCGTCGAGTCGCTGAACATCCTGCTGCTGGGTTATCCGTTCGTGGCCGGCGACGCGATCGTGATGGCGCGTCACGATTACGACAGCAGCCACGACATCGTGCGGATGGTGGCGGAACGCAAGGGCTTGACCGTCGTGCAGGTCGACGTGCCTTACGATCTCGAAGACGAGGACGCCATCGCGGCGCTGTACGCGGACGCGATCACACCGCGCACGCGCGTCCTGCTCGTCACGCACATCGTGCACCGCACGGGCCGCATCATGCCGGTGGCGCGGCTGACCGCGCTGGCACGCGAGCGCGGCATCGATGCTGTCGTCGACGGCGCCCACGCGCTCGCGCACCTGGACTACACGATCCCGCAACTGGGCGCGCCGTTTGCCGCGTTCAACCTGCACAAGTGGGTCGGCGCGCCGCTGGGCACGGGCCTGCTGTACATTGCGCGCGACCGCATCGCGGATGTCGCGCCGCTGTACGGCGACGTCTCTTACGCGCGCGCCAACATCGACAAGCTGGGGCATGTGGGTGCGATTCCGCCTGCGCCGATCATGGCGGTCGAGGATGCGCTTGCGTTTCACGCCGCGATCGGCTCGCGTAACAAGGAGGCCCGCCTGCGCTGGCTCGCACGGCGCTGGATGGAGCAGATGGTGGATGTGCCGGGCGTACGCCTCTACACGCCCCGCGATCCGCGGCTGCACTGCGCGCTGGGCGCGTTCGGCATCGAAGGGGTGCCGGCGGCGGAAGTCGTGCGCCGGCTGATGGATGAGCACCGCATCTTCACCGTGGTCAGGAAGTTCGGCGACGGTGAATGCGTGCGCGTCACGCCGCACCTGTACACCGGACCGGAAGACCTCGACGCGCTGGCGGCGGCGATCCGTCAGTGCGCGCCGCCGAGGTAGGCCGCGACGACTTTCGGATCGTTGCGCAGGCTCGCGGCCGGCCCGTGCACGGCGATGCTGCCGTTCTCCAGCACGTAGCCGTAGTCGGCCACGTTCAGCGCGGCCTGGGCGAACTGTTCGACGAGCAGCATCGTGACGCCTTCCGCCTTCAGGCGCGCGATGATGCGGAAGACCTCGTCGACGAGGATCGGCGCGAGGCCCATCGACGGCTCGTCCAGCAGCACGACGTCGGGATTCAGCATGACGGCGCGCGCCATCGCCAGCATCTGCTGCTCCCCGCCGGACAGGGTGCCCGCCAGTTGCGTGCGTCTTTCCTTCAGCCGGGGGAACAGGTCGAGCGCCCGTTCCAGGTCGTGCTGGACGTCGCCCTTCGGCCGTGCCCGCGTGAACCTCGGGAAGGCACCCAGCAGCAGGTTGTCCATCACGGTCATCGTCGCGAACACGCGCCGGCCTTCCGGCGAGTGCGCCAGGCCGGCGCGCGCGATGCGGTGCGAATCCATGCCCGTGATGTCGCGGCCGGCCAACAGCACCGTGCCGCCGCGCGGCTTGAGCATGCCGGAGATGGCGCGCATGGTCGTCGTCTTGCCGGCGCCGTTGGAACCGATCAGCGTGACGAGCTTGCCCTTCGGGACTTCCAGCGAGATCCCGTGCAATACCTCGACCTTGCCATAGGCGGCGTGCAGGTTGTCGATCTTGAGCATGCGGTCTCCTCGTGTCCTCAAACGGCGGCGGTGGACGCGGCGGGTTCGACCGCGCCGCCCAGGTAGGCTTCGATCACGCGCGGGTCGGACTGCACCCGCGCCGGCGTGCCCTCGGCGATCTTCTGGCCGAAATCGAGCACGGTGACGGTGTCGGAAATCGACATCACCACGTCCATGTGGTGCTCGATCAGGACGATCGTGATGCCGTGGTCGCGGATCTTGCGGATGATGGCCATCAGTTCGCGGATGTCCGGCGCCGTCAGGCCCGCGGCCGGTTCGTCCAGCAGCAGCAGGCGCGGATCGAGCGCCAGCGCGCGGCCGATCTCCAGCAGGCGCTGCTTGCCGTACGGGAGATTGCGCGCTTCCTCGTCCGCCAGGTCGGCGAGGCCGACGAAACCCAGGATCGCGGCCGCGCGCGCCCGCGCCGCCAGTTCCTCGCGCCGGCGCCGCGGCGTGTGCAGCATGGCGTCGAACACGTTCGAGCGGAAGCTGTGATGCAGGCCGACGAGGACGTTCTCCGTCGCCGTCATCTCGCCGAACAGCTGCACGTTCTGGAACGTGCGGGCGATGCCACCCAGCGCGATCTGTGCCGGCGTGCGTCCCGTGATGCCGGCACCCGCGAAGACCACGCGGCCCGCGGTCGGTTTGTAGATGCCGGTCAGGACGTTCATCATCGTGCTCTTGCCCGAGCCGTTCGGCCCGATCAGGCCGTGCACGCTGCCGCGCGCCACCGCCAGGTCGACCTGGTTCAGCGCCTTCAGGCCGCCGAACTGCATCAGCACCTGCTCCACCTTCAGCAGTTCGCCGCCCGTGTTGTCGGCGGAAGGTACGCCCGCGAACGGATCGGCGCCGTCGTCCGCCAGCGCGCGCGCATGCTGGCGGCCGCGCCCGAGCAGGCCGCGCAGGAAGCCCACGATGCCTTCCTGCAGGTAGTAGACGACGAACAGCGTCATCAGACCGAAGATGGTCAGGCGCCAGTCGACCATGCTCTGGAGTTTGTACGAGACGACGGCCAGCGCCAGCGTGGCCAGCACGGGCA
>NZ_JBFUDR010000173.1:0-12994 GCF_056404615.1 Massilia sp. P2_C2
GCGTGCTGCTGTACGTCGTCGGCCGCGAAAGAGCCGCGAAATAATCTGCAATGGTGGGCTCGGGGAGCCCACCCTACGGCATGTCACTCGTAGGGTGGGCACCCCGTGCCCGCCGAACGCATGCATCCCCGTTATGCGTTGATCGTCGCCTTCATGGACTCCATCTCGGCGACGATCCAGTCGCGGAAATGCTGCACTTTCGTCATCGTCTCCTTGTGCGGATTGACGAGCAGGCGATACCCATACCCGAACGGCGCGCTGCGGCACGCGAGCTGCAACAGCGTGCCCGCGCGGATGTCCTCGAACGCGATCCCGTACGGCACGAGGCCGATCCCCTGGCCCGCCACCGCCGCCTGCGCCAGCACGCCCCAGTGGCTATACGTACGCGAAAAATCGTAATCGCCTTTCAGCGCGCGGTTCTCGTTCAGCAGTTGCAACCAGCTTTCCGGCGTGCGTTCGCACAACAGTGGAAAACGGGTTAAATCGGACAGGCTCAGGGCCTCCTGGCCGTCGGCCAGCAGGTCCGGGCTGTACACGGGCACGAGGCGCTCACGGAACAGCAGGGCAGGGTCGTCGTCGCGCACGGGACCATAGCGGATGGCCACGTCGACGGCGTCGTCCTCGATGTCGACCGGCGTGTCGTTGGAGTCGATGCGCAGGTCCAGTTCCGGATGCAGCTTCGTGAAGCGCGACATGCGCGGCACCAGCCACTTGATCGCGAACGAGTGCGTCGTCGAGATGCGCAGCACGGCTTCCTCGTTGCCCCGCTGTAGCGCCGCCACTTTCGCGCGCAGGTCGGCCAGCATGCGTGCCACGGCGATCGCCAGTTCCTGGCCCTTGGCCGTCAGCGCGATGTGGCGCGGATGCCGCACGAACAGCGGGAAGCCGATGGCTTCTTCCAGCTGCTTGACCTGCAGGCTGACGGCGGCGGGCGTCTTGTGCAGCTCGCGCGCGGCCAGCTTGAAGCTGCCCCAGCGCGCGGCGCAGTCGAAGTCGATCAGGCCCGAGAGGCTGCGCAGCGGCTTCAATCCATCCTCATGCGTAAGTTTTTCTTATTCATCAGATTTATTTTTCTCGTTTGAACTATTGTTGTTCTCGTTACAGAATATAACGGATTCACCAAAACAGTGCTACGTGCCTCGCCCACAGACTAAGGAAAACTTCATGCCCAAGAATATCCTGGTGATCGGCGGTACCCGTTATATCGGCAAGCTGCTCGTGCAGCGGCTGCTGCGCGCCGGCCCTCATGTGACCATTGCGACGCGCGGCTATGCGCCCGACCCGTTCGGCGACAGGATCGCGCGCGTGCGCGTCGACCGCCGCAACGAGACCGCGATGCGCAATGCCTTCGCCCGCGTCGGTCCGTTCGACATCGTGTACGACCAGATGTGCTACAACCCGCTGGATGCGGCCATCGCGGTACGCACGTTTGCGGGCAAGGTGGGGCGCTATGTGATGGCGTCCACGATCGACGCCTACCGCACCCTCGGCTACGAGCATGCGAACCCGCTGCGCGAGAGTGACCTGGCCGTGGAGGCGCAGCCGATCGATACGGCGTATCCGTGGCACGACCCGTGCCGCGCGACCGAGTGCTATGTCGCGGGCAAGGTGCAGGCCGAGGCCTATCTCGTGCGCGACGGCTCGCTGCCCCTCGTCACGCCGCGCCTGGCGCACGTGCTGGGCGGGCCGGAGGACTTCACGGGGCGCCTCGCGCACTATGTGGAGCTGGCGCGCATGGGCGGGGTGCTGGAATACTCGAACGCGGATGCGGTGCTGTCGTTCATGCCGCTGCAGGGCGCGGCCGATTTCCTGGTCTGGGTCGGGATGCAGGATTTCACGGGGCCGGTCAACGCGGCGTGCGGCGGCGCACTGTCGGCAAAGGGACTGTACGAGCGGGTCGGCGCCGTGCTCGACACGCCCGTGCGCATGCGCCAGCGCGTGCCGCCGGCGGAGATGGGGCGGCTGTCGCCGTTCGACGTGCCGGGGGCGATGGTCCTCGATACGTCGCGCGCGCAGGCGCTCGGCTACAGGTTCGGCCATTGCGAGGACTGGATCGACGATACGATCCAGTTGCATGACCTGGCGTTCGTGTAAAACGCCGGCCGAAGGCCGCCGTTTTACTTCACGCCGTGCATCAGTTTCTGGATCAACGGCGCGATCAGGAACAGCAGCACGCCGGCACCGATCAGGGCCCAGAAGCCGAACGTGTAGCCGGACAGCGCCGATTCCACCGTCATGCCTTTTTCGCCCGACACGATCGAGGCGAAGATGCCCGACAGGTTGTTGCCGATGCCGGTCGACAGGAACCAGCCGCCCATGCCCAGGCCGACGAGGCGGGTCGGGGCCAGCTTGGTGACCATCGACAGGCCGATCGGCGACAGGCACAGCTCACCGATCGACTGGATCACATACACCATGAACAGGGTCCAGAACGGGATCTTGCTGTCCGGGCCGACGAGGTGCTGCAGCGCGAACATCAGCAACAGGAATGCCAGGCCATTGAAAATCAGGCCCAGGCCGAACTTGCGCGGAATCGACGGGTTCTTGCGGCCCAGCGCGACCCACACGGCCGCGACGACCGGCGCGCACACGATGATGGCCAGCGTGTTCACGGACTGGAACCAGCCGGTCGGGAAGACCCAGCCGCCGAAGTCGCGGCGCACGATGTACTCGGCCAGGAACGTGAACGAGCTGCCCGCCTGTTCGAAGAAGCACCAGAACATCACGTTGAAGAAGAAGATCACGAGCATTGCGATCGTCTTGTCGCGCACGACGGCGCCGCCGCGGATGCCTTCCACCATCAGCATGACGGCCAGGATGATGAAGAGGACGGACAGCACGCCCTGCAGCTTTTCCGCGCCGAGCTTCAGGAGGAAGTAGACGACCGGGATCACGACGAGGGCGCCGATGGCCACGCCGACGACGCGCATCGGGTTGGCCAGCGGGCCGGTGGCAGCGCCGATGCCCTTCAGGGCGCGCCGGCCGATCTGGAACCAGATCAGCGACAGGATCATGCCCACGCCGGCGGCGAAGAACACGACCTTGTAGGCGGGCACGCCGGTCTGGCCCGAGAAGCCCTGTGCGAGCGCGCCGGTCAGGATCGGAGCGAGGAAGCCGCCGCCGTTGATGCCCATGTAGAAAATGGTGAAGCCGGAATCACGGCGCTGGTCGCTGATGCCGTACAGCTGGCCGACCATCGCGGAGATGTTCGGCTTGAACATGCCGTTGCCGACGATGATGGTGGCGAGGCCCATCTTGAAGACGTCGGGGTCCGGGATGGTGATGGCGAACAGGCCCAGCACCATGAACGAGGCGCCGACGAGGATCGAACGCTGGTAGCCGATCACGCGGTCGGCGATATAACCGCCGAACACGGCGCCGGCGTAGACCAGCGCGAGGTAGGAGCCATAGGTCAGGTTGGCGTCGGCCTGGCCCACGCCGCTGCCGCCGTAGAACTGGGCGACGATGTAGAGCACCAGGGCCCAACGGATGCCGTAGAAAGCGAAGCGTTCCCAGAATTCGGTCATGAACAGCATCCACAGAGGCGCAGGGTGCCCCATGATCTGTTTGAACTCCGGTACCGCTTTCGGTTCGGCGGTTGTAGTAGCTGCACCGCTCATGCGGTTCCTCCCCTGAATCTTTGTAAGAGTGATTGTTTTTTTCGGCATGGCCGCCCTGGGTAAGGGCGGCGGCTCAGCGTCGCATTTTAGTGTAAATCGTGCATATGGGGCCACCTTTTTCCAGCTCATCCGTACGCGCTTGCGCCAATCGTAAAAAGGGTGACACAAACTCTTGTGACTTGTCGTATATTGGAGCAAAAGATTTGCCGATTTACAGAAGAGGAAAGGAACCAACCATGAATTACGACGTTGTCGATACGCTGATTTCTCCGGAAGGAAGGCTGGAAGTCCTGTCGAAGGCCGAGGTGTTCAAGCTCCTCGACACGAGCCAGGGCGGGCTGTACCAGGTCTTCCGCAAATGCGCGCTGGCGGTTCTGAATTCCGGCAGCTCGATCGACGACGGCAAGGAACTGCTCGAGCGGTACCAGGATTTCGATATCAAGATCATCCAGCGCGAGCGCGGCATCAAGCTCGATATCCGCGGCGCGCCGGCACATGCCTTCGTCGACGGCAAGATGATCAAGGGTATCCACGAGCACCTGTTCTCGGTCCTGCGCGACATCGTCTACGTGAATTTCGAGGTCACCGACAACCCGCGTTTCGACCTCACGCGCCCGGAAGGCATCACGGACGCCGTCTTCCACATCCTGCGCAATGCCAACGTCATCCAGCCGCAGCGTAATCCGAACCTGGTCGTGTGCTGGGGCGGCCACTCGATCAACCGGGTCGAATACAACTATTCCAAGCACGTGGGCTACCAGCTGGGACTGCGCGAACTGGACATCTGCACGGGCTGCGGTCCGGGCGCGATGAAGGGGCCGATGAAGGGGGCGACGATCGGCCACGCCAAGCAACGCCTGACGGGCGGCCGCTACCTCGGTCTCTCGGAACCGGGCATCATCGCGGCGGAGTCGCCGAACCCGATCGTCAACGACCTCGTGATCATGCCGGACATCGAGAAGCGCCTGGAGGCCTTCGTGCGGGTGGGGCACGGCATCGTCGTGTTCCCGGGCGGCGCCGGCACGGCGGAAGAGATCCTGTACATCCTCGGCATCCTGCTCCATCCGGACAATGCGGAGCAGCCGTTCCCGCTCGTGTTCACGGGGCCGTCGACGGCACGCGAGTACTTCGAGCAGATCGACCATTTCATCGGCCTCACGCTGGGCGCGCAGGCGCAGAGCCGTTACAAGATCATCATCGACGACCCGGACGCCGTCGCGCGCGAGATGCAGCAGGGGATCCGCCAGGTGCGCGAATTCCGCAAGTCGCGCAGCGACGCGTACTACTTCAACTGGGGCCTGAGGATCGATCCGGAGTTCCAGAAGCCGTTCCGGCCGACGCACGAGAACATGCGTAACCTGTCGCTGCACAAGAACCAGGAGACGCACCTGCTGGCGGCGAACCTGCGCCGCGCGTTCTCGGGCGTCGTCGCGGGCAACGTGAAGGAAGACGGCATCCGCGCGATCGAGCAGTTCGGCAAGTTCGAGATCCATGGCGAGAACGAGATCATGGCGCCGATGGATGCGCTGCTGCAGTCGTTCGTGGAGCAGAGTCGCATGAAGTTGCCGGGCAAGGAGTACGTGCCCTGCTATCGCGTGGTGCGTTGATTCGAACGTTTGGTGGGCTCGGGGAGCACGCCCTACGGCATGTCGATGTTCGTTGCCACAATCAAACGTAGGGTGGGCACCCCGTGCCCATGCGGACAGGACCAATGAAAAAGGCGCGGACGAATCCGCGCCTTTTTTGTGATGTGTGACGTTTAATCTTCCTTGCGCAGGTGCGGGAACAGCAGCACGTCACGGATGTTCGGCGAGTCGGTAATGATCATCATGAGACGATCGATGCCGATACCGCAGCCGCCGGTCGGAGGCATGCCGTATTCCAGCGCGCGGATGTAGTCGGCGTCGTAGTACATCGCCTCTTCGTCGCCCGCCTGCTTCGCTTCGACCTGCGCCAGGAAGCGCGCCGACTGGTCTTCCGGATCGTTCAGCTCCGAGAAGCCGTTGGCGATCTCGCGGCCCACCATGAACAGCTCGAAGCGCTCCGTGATGCCTTCGCGCGTGTCGGACGCGCGCGCCAGCGGCGACACTTCGACCGGATAGTCGATGATGAACGTCGGTTCCCACAGCTGCGCTTCCGCCGTCTCTTCGAACAGCGACAGCTGCAGCGCGCCCAGGCCCGAGATGACATGCGGCTTGACGCCGAACCTGGCCAGTTCCGCCTTCAGGAAGTCCATGTCGTGCAGCTGTTCGTCCGTGTAGTGCGGCGCGAACTTGTTGATGGCCTGGACGATCGTCAGGCGATGGAACGGTTTCGACAGATCCAGCGCGCGGCCGCCGTACGTGAGTTCGGCGGTGCCGTGGGCGTCGATCGCCGCCTGGCGGATCACGGCTTCCGTGAAATCCATCAGCCACTTGTAGTCGGTCCACGCGGCGTAGAACTCCATCATCGTGAATTCCGGATTGTGGCGGATCGACACGCCCTCGTTGCGGAAGTTGCGGTTGATCTCGAACACGCGGTCGAAGCCGCCGACGACGAGGCGCTTCAGGTACAGTTCGGGGGCGATGCGCAGGAACATCTGCATGTCCAGCGCGTTGTGGTGCGTGATGAACGGCTTCGCCGCGGCGCCGCCCGGGATCGGGTGCAGCATCGGCGTCTCGACTTCCATGAAGCCGTTGTCCTGCATGAAGCGGCGGATCGACGAGATCGCGGCCGTGCGCGCCTTGAACGTGCGGCGCGTTTCCTCGTTCATGATCAGGTCGACGTAACGCTGGCGATACTTCGTTTCCTGGTCGGCCAGGCCATGGAACTTGTCCGGCAGCGGACGCAGGGCCTTCGTGACCAGGCGCAGCGTGGTGACCTTCACGGTCAGTTCGTCGGTCTTCGTCTTGAACAGCGTGCCCACGACGCCGAGGATGTCGCCCAGGTCGTAGTGGCGGAACGCTTCCATCGCTTCCTCGCCCGTGTTGTCGAGGGTGACGTAGATCTGGATGCGGCCGTCGGCGCGCGGGCCCGATGCGTCCTGCAGGGTGGCGAACGCGGCCTTCTTGCCGGCTTCGCGCTTAAGCATCATGCGGCCGGCCAGCACGACCTGCTGCGGCTCCGCTTCCAGCTGTTCGCGCGTCCAGCCGGCGAACTGCTCGACGAGGTCGGCCGCCTTGTGCTGCGGGACGAAGTCGTTCGGGAAGGCGATGCCCTTGTCGCGGATCGCGGCCAGCTTGATGCGGCGCTCGGCGATGATCTTGTTGTCTTCGGCCGCGAGGCTCGTGGGCTCGTTGTTTTGTTGTTCTTGGCTTATTTCTTTATTATTGGTGCTCATGTCAGTAAAGGGCTAGTTTGGATTCACGGGGTGGCCGAGCATGTCGCCTACGCGCATGTCGCCGACGTCCAGTTCTTCATAGTGCGCGACGATGGCCACGATGTTGTCGAATTCGCGGAAGGCGGCGGCGGGCAGGGTGGTCGTGATGACGACGGCCTTCATGCCGGCGCGGCGTGCCGCTTCCACGCCCATCGGGGCGTCCTCGAACACGATGCAGTCCGCAGGCGCCACGCCCAGCTTTTCGGCCGCCTTCAGGAAGACGTCCGGATGGGGCTTGCCGCGCGCGACGTCGGCCGCGCCGACGACGGCGTCGAAATGACGGCGCAGGTCCAGCTCGTCGAGCGTGAAGACGATGTTCGCAGGTGGGGCGGACGTCGCCACCGCCAGCTTCACGCCGGCGTCACGGGCCTGCGCCACGAAGTCTTCGAAGCCCAGGATCGCGGCGCGGTGCGGGGCATAGATCTCGCGGTACAGGACGTCCTTTTCCTGCGCCAGCACGGCGATCTCGTCGTCCGTGATGTCCGCGCCGAGACGCTCGCGCAGGATCTCGCGGGCCTGGGCGCCGGCCGTCTCGCGAAAGAACGTGTCCGCATCGTACGTCTTGCCGCGGCGGGCGAAGAACGCCAGCCAGGAATCCGTGTGGAACGCCATGTTGTCGACGATCGTGCCGTCCATGTCGAAGATGAAGGCGCACTGCGCTTGCGTCATCGGCTTACACCCCTTGCTTCAGCGAGGCGGAGATGAAGTCGTCGAGGTCGCCGTCCAGCACGTTCTTCGTATTGCCGGTCTCGAAGCCTGTGCGCAGGTCCTTGATGCGCGACTGGTCGAGCACGTACGAACGGATCTGGTGGCCCCAGCCCACGTCCGTCTTCGAATCTTCCAGCTTCTGCTGCTCGGCCATGCGCTTGCGCAGCTCCAGTTCGAACAGCTTGGCGCGCAGCATGTCGAAGGCCTCGGCCTTGTTGCGGTGCTGCGAGCGGTCGTTCTGGCACTGCACGACGATGCCCGACGGCGCGTGCGTCAGGCGCACCGCGGAGTCGGTCTTGTTGATGTGCTGGCCGCCGGCGCCGGATGCGCGGTAGGTGTCGATGCGGACGTCGGCCGGGTTGATCTCGAKTTCGATCGATTCGTCCACTTCCGGGTACACGAAGATCGACGAGAACGACGTGTGGCGGCCGTTGGCGGAGTCGAACGGCGACTTGCGCACGAGGCGGTGCACGCCCGTTTCCGTGCGCAGGTGGCCGTAGGCGTATTCGCCCTCGACCTTGATGGTGGCCGTCTTGATGCCGGCGACCTCGCCCTCGGACAATTCCATGACCTCGGCCTTGAAGCCCTTGCGCTCGCAATAGCGCAGGTACTGGCGCATCAGCATCGACGCCCAGTCCTGGGCTTCGGTACCGCCGGCGCCGGCCTGGATGTCGATGAAGCAGCTGGCATGGTCCATCGGGTTGCTGAACATGCGACGGAATTCCATCGCCTCGATGACCTTCCTGATTTCCCCGGCATCGCCTTCGACCGCTTCGATCGTGGCGTCGTCGCCTTCTTCGCGGGCCATCTCGAACAGGTCGGCCGCGTCCGTCAGGTCGGCGCGCGCCTTTTCCAGCGTGAGGACGACGCCTTCCAGCGCCTTCTTCTCACGCCCCATGTCCTGGGCACGTTTCTGGTCGTTCCAGATGGCGGGGTCTTCCAGTTCCTGGTTGACCTGCTCTAACTTCTCCGCTTTGCGGTCGAAGTCAAAGATACCTCCGAAGTTCGGCTTCACGGCTGGTCAGGTCGTTCAGCAGGGCGGAGAGGGCATTGATGCGTTCAGCTTCCATGGTCTTCTGGCAATATTTAGTTGGTTAAATCGAACCCTCGATTATACCGCAGTGCGCGGCCTGCCCGTGTGCGCCTTGTCGTGCGAGATGCCGGTGGCTTATGATGGCCCGCTGTTGCCAACGATTCTTGCCAGATTGACCAGTCCATGACACGCCGTCTTTCTCTTCCTTTCCGCCTGCTGCCGCTGCTGGCGGCGCTGTCCGCCGCCCACGCCACGCCCGTGCCCGCGGGCACGCATGCCACGCTGGCGATCCTCGAGACGACGGATATCCACGCGAATGTCGTCGGCTACGATTACTTCCGCCTGGCGGTGGATCCGTCGCTGGGGCTGGACCGCACGGCGACGCTGATCGCCCAGGCGCGCCGTGAGTTCCCGAACACCGTGCTGCTCGACAATGGCGACACGATCCAGGGCAGCGCGCTGGGCGACTACCAGGCCGTCGTCACGCCCGTGAAGTGCGGCGAGCTGCTGGGAGTTCACAAGGCGATGAAACGCCTGGGCTACGACGGCGGCAGCGTGGGCAACCACGATTTCAACTACGGCCTGGCCTTCCTCGGCCAGGTGACGGGCAGCCGCTTCGACGTGCCCGGCATGGCGCGGCCGGCGAAGGCCTGCGCGGGGCCGGGTTTTCCGGTCGTGCTGGCGAATGTCTACAGCGTCAAGACGCACAAGCCGCTGTTCGCGCCTTACCGCATCGTCGAGAAGCGCGTGCGGGCGGAGGACGCCCACGGACGTCCGGTGGAAGCGACGGTCAAGGTCGGCATCATCGGCTTCACGACGCCCACGATCCTGTCCTGGGACAAGCGCTGGCTGGAAGGCCGCGTGGTCACGGCAGGCGTCGTCGAGACGGCGCGGCGTTATATTCCCGAGATGCGCAGGAAGGGCGCCGACGTCATCGTCGCGATTTCGCACGGCGGCCTGGATGCGGCCCCGTATTCCCCGACGATGGAAAACGGGAATTACTACCTGGCGCAGGTGCCCGGCATCGACGCCCTGCTGATGGGTCACGCGCACCAGTTGTTCCCGAACCCGGCCAGCACGGTCGCGCAATTCAACCTGCCGAACGTCGACAAGGCGCGCGGCACCGTGTTCGGCGTGCCGGCCGTGATGGCCAACCTGTGGGGCAAGAACCTGGGCGTGATCCGTTTCGAACTGCGCCACGACGGCAAGGGCTGGCGCATCGAGCGCGACAAGACCGGCGTCGAGACGCGCTCCACGCAGCAGGCCGACAAATCGTATGTCGCGGCCGACCCGGCCGTGATGGACCTCGTGCGCGCCGAGCACGAGGCGACGATCCGCTGGGTGCAGACGCCCGTCGGCAGCACGGATTTCCGCATGTCGACTTATTTCGCCGACGTAGGCGACCCGTCCGCGCTCCAGGTCGTGAACGAGGCGCAGGCCGCCTATGTGCGCGACTATGTGAAGACGAACCTGCCGCAGTACGCGGACGTGCCCGTGCTGTCCGTGTCGGCCGCGTTCAAGACCGGCGCGGCCGGGCCGGCCGATTACACGGACGTGCCTGCAGGCAGCCTGGCCTTGAACAATGCGGCCGACCTGTATCTGTATCCGAACGCGCTGTATGCCGTGAAGGTCGACGGCGCGGGGTTGAAGGCGTGGCTGGAAAGGGCGGCGAACCGCTTCAATACGATCGATCCGGCGCGTACCGGGCAGCAGGAACTCGTCAATGCGGGCTTCCCGGGCTATAACCTCGACACCGTGACCGACCCCGGCCTGCGCTACGAGATCGACGTGACGCAGCCGCTTGGCCAGCGCATCCGCAACCTGCAATGGCAGGGCAAGCCCGTCGGCGCCGGCCAGGTGTTCCTCGTCGCGACGAATAACTACCGCGCGAGCGGCGGCGGCAACTTCCCCGGGCTGGACGGCAGCCGCACCGTGATCGCGTCGCCGGACACGAACCGCGACGTGCTGATCGCCTTTATCCGCAAGCGGCAGAAGCTGACCCGGACCGCGGACGGCAGCGCGCGCAGCTGGCGCTTCACGACGGTGCGCACGGCGGGGCCGGTCGTGTTCCATGCGCCGCCGGGCAAGCTCGATCTGGCGCGCGCAGCGGGGCTCGACAGCGTGACGCAGCTGCAGGCGGACGACGGCCAGGGCAAGGGATTGGCGCTGTACGCCGTCGATCTGTCGAAATGAAGCGGATCAGTTGCGCTGGTTGCGGCCGGTCGCCTGGATCTCGCTGGCGGCGATCTCGGCCAGGTCGATGAGGCTTTGCACCTCGGCCGCGCGCAGCCGGCGCGGCTCGCGGTCGATCACGCACAGGGTGCCGAGCGGCTGGCCGGACTTGTCGCGCAGCGGCACGCCGGCGTAGAAGCGGATATGCGGTTCCTGCAGGACGAGCGGATTGTCGCGGAAGCGCTCGTCTTCCAGCGCGTCTTCGACGACGAACAGCTCGTTCTTGAGGATCGCGTGCGAGCAGAACGCCCAGTCGCGCGGCGTTTCGCGGGCGGCCAGGCCGACGCGGGCCTTGAACCATTGGCGCGTCGAGGTGAGCAGGGAAATCAGTGCGATCGGCGAGCCGGTCACCATCGCCGCGAGACGCACGAGGCGGTCGAAGCGGGCTTCGTCCGCGCTGTCGACGAGGCCGGTGGCGGCCAGCGCGGCCAGACGCGTCCGTTCATTCGGGCCGACCGGGTAGCCGGGCTGAGGCGCCGGCTGGTATTCTTTGTCCGTGCTGGGATTCGGGGTCGAGCGGGTGTGGTCGTCGCCATGCATCAGGCCCTGCACGAGGCTGAGGCGGGTACGACGGTGGCCGCCCGGTGTCTTCCAGGATTCGATCGCGCCGCTTTCCATCCAGATCTGTACGGTGCTCGTCGCTACGCCGAGCAGGCGCGCGACCTCGCTCGTGGTCAGGATCGGATCGTCTTCTTGAACGTTGCTTTGCATAAACTTCCCCATTTCCGTCAGTATAGCGGATTCGGAGGCTCACATTTCCTGTGGATTTGGTCACGCCATTCGTCAATACTCAGTGTACGGCATGCTTCTCCGGCTGGACGAGCACGAACGGACTGACGACGGATGCCCACAGCAGAGTGTCGGCCGCCTGCCACGTGCGCGCCTGTAGGTCCGATACCTTGGCAAGCTTGCCTTCGTTCATCCAGCGGGCGATGCTGTCCTTGTCGTCATGGGCGATGCGCATGGCGACTTCGACGAGATCGAGGGCCTCGTTCACGTAGACCACGGCGCCGTGGGCGAAATGGCGTTCGAGTTCGGACCAGTGTACGCGGGCGGTCTCGTGGTTGATCTTGTCGTGCAGTTCTTTGTCTTTCAGCGGATCGGTTTTCATGATGGGTCATTCAGAGGGATTCGACGACGGGAAGCGGCGAACCCGCCCATGTTAACCGATATGCATGGCCCTTGCGGACATTGCCGACCAGTGCGGGGCGGAAGCAGGCGAGGTTGGTGCCGCCGGGCCGGCGCACGCTCGGATAGATGACGCCCATCGAGCCCGCTTCCAGCAGCTCGGCCGCCAGCGCCTGCGAACCGACATAGCTTTCCGGATCGAGGCAGGCGTCCCAGGCGTCGGTGCCGCGCAGGTCGTGGAAGGACGCGCTGAAGTCGGCCAGCAGCGCCTGGTAGTTCACGCTGTCGTGGAAGCGGCCGATCTCCTGGTACTCGACGGCCTTGTGGAAGGTGACCTCGGCCAGCGCCGTCTCGACCTCGAAGGCACAATACCAGGCGCCGCGCTCGCCGTCGTTGAAGCGGCTGCCTTCCGGTCGTGCATACGTATAGGCCGCGTTGATGATGCGGAAATTCGGGACGCCGAACACCAGCTCATCCACGCCGATGCCGGGCAGCAGGCCGGATTCGCCGCGCAGGCGGTCGTTGGTCGCATTGTCGAGGTCGAACAGGTCGCGCAGCATGCCGTCGTCGTCGGCCAGCGGGGCCAGCACGGAGTCTTCCAGGTCGGCGAAGCGCGAGGGGATCAGCCGGCAGGTGTCGAACTGACGCAGCGCAGTCAGGCGGGGGATGAGTTTCACTCACAGTCCTCCGCGGCGGGCGTCGAGGAGACGGCGCACGGTCTGCATCGCCAGCAGGCCCCCGCCCAACATATAGGCCAGCGGTGTGCGGCCATTGAAGATCGGATTGGTATTCGGGAGGTGGACCCATTCGTCGGCAAGCTTGTCGCCGTACAGGATGTGCAGGGCTTTATAGATGCCGAGCAAATAGGAGATGCGCGTGATCCGGTCGACTTCCAGCACACGTGCGGGGTGCTTC